>CALMDI010000292.1 GCA_937864975.1 uncultured Chloroflexota bacterium
AACCGCGGCGGCGTCAAGTTCAGCCCGTTTGACATTGAAGAAGTGCTGCTCGAAATTCCCGGCGTCAAGGTCGGGCTGGCAATCGCCTTCAAGAACGACTACTACGGCGAGGAAGTCGGCGCTTACGTGGTGGTGGACGAGGACGCGCAGGTGGATGCCGACGTCATTATCGCCCACTGCCGCCAGCGCATGACGTTCGAGAAATCACCCAAAGTCGTCCTGTTCGGAGAGGAAATTCCGGTTACCTCGACCGGCAAATACCAGCGCCTGAAGCTGCAAGACCGCTTTGCCGAGTGGGAGCACACGCAGTTTCGCGACCGGTAACTGAATTTCGGCGGCGATCAGCCGCGGTCAGAGCGTGGCGGGCGTGGCGTCGTCGCTCTTGGGCGCAGCCGGGTCTAACTTATATTCCTGCTCAAGCTGGCTGAGCGTGCCCGCGGGACCCATGATAATCAGCACCGCGCCCGGCGCGAGCGGCGTATCCGGCGGCGGGGTGACCACCAGTTTGCCATCAGGAAGCTGAACGGCGAGGATGTTCACCTGATGCGTCGTCCGCAGATTGCACGTCTCCACCGTCTGTGTTGCCAGCGGCGAGCCTTCGCGCACGGTCACTTCTCCGATATCCGCTTCGAGCCACGCCTGCACGTTGAAGATGCGATCCAGAAAATCACTCACCGTGGGTCGCAGCAGCGCCAGCGCCAGCCGATTCCCGCCCAGCCGGTAGGCGCTGACGACACGGTTCGCGCCTGCCCGGCGCAGCTTTCCCTCCGCTTCTTTGTCGAGGACGCGCGCGACGATGAACAGGTCGGGGTTCAACTCCCGCGCCGAAAGCACCGCCATCACGTTGTCGGCGTCAGAATCCATCGCGGCGACCAGCCCGCGCGCGCGCTGGATTCCCGCTTGCAGCAGCGTTTCATCGTGAGTCGCGTCGCCCTCATAAAACGGTATCTCGGCTTCGAGCAGATCGTCTTTGTTCAGCTCGCGGTCGACGACGAGAAACGGCTGCTCGCGCGACAGCAAGTCCTCGGCAACCTGCTGCCCCATCCGTCCATAGCCGCAAACGATGTAATGATCGGAAATCTCCATAAGCAACCGCTCCATGCTTCGCTGGCGAATGCCGAGCCACAGTCGGGGTCCCGCCGCGAGTCGGATCACACTCGTAATCACGGTCGTCGCCACACCCACGCCGAGTAAAATTAAGGCGATGGTAAACAGCCGCCCCACGGTGGACAACGGCTGGACTTCCCCGAAGCCGACC
>CALMDI010000293.1 GCA_937864975.1 uncultured Chloroflexota bacterium
TTTCCCCTCCCTGAAATCGGGGAGGGGTGTCGAACTGCTCAGGGGGTCGCAGCGAAGGTGCGACTGAAGTTCCCGCCAAAGGCGGGAACCCCGAGCAAGTGAGGCGGGGTGGGGTTGCGGAATTAGCAATCACGGTAGTAAGTTACTAACTGCCCCCACCCCCAAGCCCCTCCCCCATAAAGAGGGAGGGGAGCCAAAACGAGAGTCTGACAGCCCCTCCCTCCTCGTGGGGGTCGGCGCTGCAAGCGCTGACTGAAGGCAGCGAAGCTGCCCCCGCGCGGGGGTGGGGGACTTATCAGGAATCCCAATGCCGCTCTATCAGTACATGCTTCGACGCATCCTGTTCGTCATTCCGCTGCTCTTTGGCATAACGCTGGTCTCGTTTCTCATCGCCAACGCCGTGCCTGCCGATCCCATCAATACCAGTCTGCCGCCGAATCAGGTCAACAATCCAGAGATCGTCGCCGCATTCCGCGCGGAATGGGGTCTCGACAAGAGTCCGGTCGAGCAATATTTCACATACCTGGGCAATCTGCTTCAGGGCAATCTGGGACGCTCGATCAAATCGCGCCAGCCGATTGCCGAAGATATCGCCCGGTTTTTACCCGCCACCATCGAACTGGCGACCGCCGGAACCCTCGCGGGAGTCACCATCGGTGTGGCGTTCGGCATCGTCTCCGCCGTCTGGTACAACCGCCCGATTGACTATCTGGTGCGGACGGTCGGGCTGGTGGGCGTGAGCGTGCCTGTCTTCGTGCTGGCGCTGGTGGGCTTAACGATCTTTTACGTGGAGCTTCGCTGGACAGCCGGACCGGGGCGGTTGGGCGCGCGCATCACCGACCCACCCGTGGTGACCGGTTTAATGACGGTGGACAGTGCTATCGCCGGGCAGTGGAGCACGTTCGGCAACGCAATATCCCATTTGATTTTGCCGAGCATGGTGCTCGGTCTGTACATGGCGGGGATTATCAGCCGCGTCACCCGCTCGTCGATGCTGGAAGTGTTGAGCCAGGATTACATGCGAACGGCGCGGTCGAAGGGACTGCGCGAGCGGGCGATTGTGCTGCGGCACGGGTTGCGAAACGCGCTCATGCCCGTCGTGACGGTTATTGGCTTGTCCTACGGGAACCTGCTCGCGGGCGCGGTATTGACCGAGTCAATCTTCGCGTGGCCCGGCATCGGGCGCTATATGTTTCGGGCGTCCACGTCGCAGGATTTCCCGGCGATTATGGGCGTGAGCTTGCTGATCGCGTTTATCTACGTGGTGGTGAATCTGATTGTCGACATCCTATACTATTTCCTCGATCCGCGTCTCCGAACGGCGCGCTAGAGCCAACACCGCGCTATACCTGGCGCGCAAAAACCCGTTGACCGTGATCGGGATACTGGTCGTGCTGGTGTGGATACTGGCAGCCATCTTCGCGCCGCAGATCGCGCCCTATCAGCCGCTGACGCAGGACGTGAGCCAACGGCTGCAAGCGCCAAACCCGGTGCATCCGTGGGGGACGGACGAGCTTGGACGCGACATTTACAGCCGGGTTCTTTATGGCGGGCGTATCACGATCCCGGCAGGCATCGCCGTCATCGTGATTGGCAGCCTGATCGGTACGGTCATCGGCGCTATCGCCGGCTACGCAGGGGGCGCGTGGGACGAGGGCATCATGCGCGTGACCGAGCTGTTCCTGGCTTTTCCGACGATTATTCTGGCGATGGCGGTCACGGCGGCGCTTGGACCGGATATTCGCAACGCGATCATCGCGCTCGTGGTCGTGTGGTGGCCCTCGTACGCGCGGCTGGTGCGCGGGTTGGTCTTAAAAACGAAGCTAAATGAGTACGTCGAGGCGGCGCGCTGTGTTGGCGCAGCGGGACCGTATATCCTGTGGCGCAGCATCATGCCGAACTGCCTCGCGCCGACAATCGTTTTGACGCCGCTCGATATTGGCAACGCCATCCTGACCTTCGCGGGGTTGAGCTTTCTCGGCTTGGGACCGGAACCCACGTCGCCGGAATGGGGGCGTATGGTCGCGGTCGGCATCGATTACTTCGACCAGTGGTGGACCTGGCTGTTCCCCGGTATGGCGATTGCGACACTGGTGATCGCCTTCAACTTCATCGGAGACGGCTTGCGCGACATCTTCGATCCGCGCCTGAGATAGAGGGCAGCGTTCAGCTTTCAGCCGTCAGCGTTCAGCAAAAAAGAAAAACTTAACGCCGAGCAACAGAGGGACAGAGACACAGAGGTTTTCCTCGGCGTCTTTGTGCGCTCCGCGCCTTTGCGTTAGAGTCTGACCTCTCATTATTCTTCTTTGAAATGAGGGGGTTATGGTTAAGCTGATTGCGTTTTTGAAGCGGAAACAGGGCATGTCCCTGGCGGAATTTCGCGATTACTGGGTGAACGAGCACACGAAGATTTCGGCGCGGCTGCCGGGGCTGAAGGGGTATTACATCAATATTGCCACCGAGCGCCAGCCAGATGGCGAGGACGCCTATTTTGACGGAACGGCGGAACTGTGGTGGGACAGCATCGACGAGATGGAAGCTGCCTTTGCCAGCGACATTGGCATCGCGGCGGGTGTGGACGCGGAACACTTCGCGAGCTTCCGCGTGCATCTCTACACCGACGAGCACACCATCGTGCCGGGACCGCACAACCGGGACGGGGACTGATCACCTGAGTGTCATTTCTTAACGATTTCCTGCTGACCCGAAGGGGATTCAATGCAAGCAAATCAGGAAAGTCGCCCGAAGATTACGATGGTCGGAAGCTGCAACGTCGATCTAATCGCGCGCGTGCCGCGCCTGCCCGCCCCCGGCGAAACGCTGGTCGGCTCGACGTTTCAGATCGGCTTTGGCGGCAAGGGCGCGAATCAGGCGGTTATGGCGGCGAAGCTCGGTGCGCATGTCAGTGTCGTCAGCCGAGTGGGGCGCGACGTGTTCGGCAGCGACACACTCCGCAATTTCCGCGATCTGGGCGTCGACACGACGCATCTTGGCTTTGACGACGAACGGTTCTCCGGCGTCGCGCCTATCTCAGTGGATGAGAACACGGGGCAGAATTCGATCATCGTCGTGCCGGGCGCGAATTACGGTATGTTCGCCGCCGACGTGCGCCGCGCGAGCGATGCCATCCAGTCGGCGGACATTGTCCTCTGCCAGCTTGAAATCCTGCTGGAAAGCACGCTGGAAGCCTTTCGGGTCGCGAGAGAGACCGGCGGCAGCGCGCCGACGACGATTCTCAATCCCGCGCCCGCGGCAGACCTGCCCGACGAGCTTTTGCGGCTGACCGACATTCTCATTCCCAACGAGGTCGAAGCCGCCGTGCTGACCGGGATGCCTGTCGAAACGACGGAACAGACCGAAGCGGCGGCGCGCCCGCT
>CALMDI010000294.1 GCA_937864975.1 uncultured Chloroflexota bacterium
GACCTGTCGGTGGGGTGGATGTTCATCTTTTCGGCGGTCGTGGCGGCGACGCTGATGGTCAACGGGTTAGACCCGTGGCTGGCGGGGCTGGCGGGCGTCATCTTCGGCGGCTTGCTGGGCTTGTTCAACGCGCTGCTGGCGGTCGGCTTCAAGCTGCCGTCGATCATCGTCACGCTGGGCACCTATTCGATGTTTCGCGGTTTGTCCCTCGTGGTCAACCAGTCGCGCCCGATTGTGCCCGACGATGAGGTAAGCAGCTTTTTCACGATTGCGAATGCCAAGCTGTTCGGCGTCGTGCCGATGGTCGCGGTCATCTTCGTGCTGATGGCGATTGTCCTGCACGTGCTGCTGCATCACACGCGCTTCGGTTATCGCCTGCAAGCCATCGGCAGCAACCCCGAAGCCGCGCGCCTCGCGGGTATTCCCATTTCGCGCGTGCGGATTCAAACGCTCGTCATGATGGGCGCGATTTGCGGGTTTTCCGGGTCGCTGTTCCTGGGCTTCCGCGGCGCGATTGACCCGTCGTCGGGGCAGGACTTCGCGCTGGTGGTCATCGCGGCGGCGATCATCGGCGGCACGCCATTGTCCGGCGGCTCCGGCACGGTGCTCGGCGCGGTCATCGGCATGTTGATTATTCAGGTGATCAGCAGCGGCATCATCTTTTTCGGCATCGACGCCACGTGGAGCACGTTTGTAACCGGCGCGGTCATCGTGGTTGCCGTCATGCTCGACCAACTGGTGAAGCGGCAGCGCGCGCGCCGCCTGCGTACCGACGATTCACTCTAGAAGGGATGACGATGATCCGGCTTACGGCAAGTTCCTATTCGTTTGAAGCGATCCCGCTCGAAGGCACGCTCGCGGTCGTCAAGTCGATGGGCTTTAAGGCGGTCGATATTGCCGGGTTCCACGCGCGCGGGAAGGCGAGCTACGAACCCTATGAGGTGGGCGAAAACCCACGGAAATTCGCGGACGACCTCAACCGTTTGCTCGACAGGTATGAGCTAGAGGCAATGGATTTCTTCCCGCAGTTTGGGGCGAGTCCCGCCGAATTGTCCATCAACGACCCCGACCCGAACGTGCGCCAGAAAGACCTGGAAAGCTTTCGGGGCATCGCGCAGTTTTGCAAGCTGACAGGGATGCATACGGTCACCGTGCTGCCCGGAGCGCCGCACTTGGAACGGACGCAGGACGAAAATCTCGACGTGTCGGGCGAGATGCTGCGTATGTTCACCGAGATTGCCGGCGAGGCGGGGATTCGCCTGTGTTTCGAGCCGCACATGGGGTCGGTCGCGCAGACGCCGGAACTGGCACTGTCGCTTCTTGAACGGACGCCGGATTCGAAAATCACGCTCGACTATTCGCATTATTTATTGCAGTACATCTCGATGGAACGCATTCACAAACTGATTCCCCATACCGGGCATTTTCACATCCGGCAGGCGAAACCGGGCAAGCTGCAAACGCGGCTGGCGGATGGCACGCTCGATTTTGTGGACATTTATCACCGACTGAAGGCGGCGGGTTATGACGGCGCGATGTCGGTCGAGTACGTTTGCGCGGACTGGTACGACCTGAATCAGTTGGACACGCTCAACGAGACAATGCTGACGAAGGAACTGCTTGAGCCGCACGTGAGTTTGTAAGGATAGCCCCTCACCCTTGCGTGCGGTTCCCGCCTCTGGCGGGAACTTCAGTCGGCACAAAGTGCAGACCCCCTGAGCATCCCTCTCCCACAAGGGGAGAGGGACTTGCAAAAATTTGCGATGGAGATCAGCAAGCGTTAGAGGATCGAAGCAAG
>CALMDI010000295.1 GCA_937864975.1 uncultured Chloroflexota bacterium
AGATTCGTAAGCGCGCTACCAAGCACAAACAGCGCATCGCTAAAAATGATCTGGTGATCGCCGGACTGGCATATTTGCTCTCGGACTACGAGCAACATGGCGAGCGTAGCCTCCTCCAGTCGCTTTTCTTCGAGAACCCCTAGTCACCTCTCAGGTCGCGCCAGTAAGCATTCATCCCATGACCATGCTGAGTGCAACCATGCAACCAAATAACTGAGAACGCCTGCAACCACGCAACCGTGCAACCGTGTAACCAAACAGCAATGATAAGGGCTGGTTCTTCCCTTTTTAGTTTTTATGACCTGACAATCACCGGTTTTGCCGCCGTTGTTCTCGACCAATGAGCCGAGGCGTTTCCTTGCGCGTTGCTTCGCCACCCCTGGATCTTGATTTCTGGTTCCGGTCGGCATTCATGAATGGTAGGTCTACCTGTGCGTCGTGCAACCACGGTTGCAAACAAGCAATATTGCAACCATACAAGTAAGCAACCTTGTTTGCAATATTGGTTGACCGCAATTGGCTTCTTGTATCCGTCTTTTTAGAAGCGTTTAATAGTCAGGCTCAACCACGTTGAGCGGAACCCCACTGCGGCGGGGCACGAGCCGCAGCCGACCGACCACCGCGACCGACCGACGAGCAACTGTTGTCTGCACACCAGACTAAGCAGGTCTAAAACCTGCCGAAGACACCTCAGGCGACGCCAGGCGACGAAATGAAATCATCGTCGCGCAGCGACGCCTAGGAGTGCCTCAGAAGGGAAGGGAAGCCAGGGAGGGAAGGATAGCAAACCGGCGGCATCCCAAAGCGATGCGCTTTTCTGGGGGTTGGGGGACTGTGGTTTTAGCTATGGCAATGGATAACCATAGTCTTTTCGCTCAAAACGCCGTGTTTTCCTCTGGCGACAGGGCGGCGAGCGGGCGCGGCGGCGCGCCGACTGTTTCCCACCACGCCGCTGCGCGGCGCCCCAGCTCTTGATGCCCCTCGCAGGTTCACTCGTGTGTCGCTTGTGACTTCAGACGTATCTGAAGTCTTGACGCCAACGACTGAACTTGCGAGGTTCGCCACATGCATCAGCAAAAATTCGGTGACCGCTTTCCCACGGGAAAGTGGAAAACTCTTACTCGACGCCCAGCGCGAAGCGCTGGTCTGAGGTGAAATGATCGGAAAACTCTTCGATGAAATAAGCGTCCCGGTCGTAGATCGGCGAGGCGTCCGCTTGATGGCGGAGCTCTGCGACATATCCGGACGTCAAAGCATCGGTTTCGAGCCGAACAATCAGGGTGAGGATTGTCTCGGGAATATGAGCGCTCACTTCAAGCATCCAGATTGCCGTGCCATCGGCGCGGAAGAAGTGGACAGGGATCGGCGTCTGCAGGGGCGTTCTTCCGGTCGTCACGGCGTGCTCGCTTGCTTGCCAGCGATCAGTAAAGCCGGTGGTTTCGTGAAGTAGTTTCATCAACATGGCGTACCGTTCGGTGCCGACGAGATCCGCAGTGTCGGTGCGAAAGCGCAGCATTTGATTGAGGTAATAGGTATCGGCAAAGGGACCGCGAAGCGATAACTGTGAACTTTGCCCTTCAAACTTGGTCTTACCACCCGCGCCGAGCGCCAACCGCTGCCACCAATGCCAGTTGACAGCGTCGCGTGGGCGCAGCCCCGACAGCTCCATGGTGTAGCGGGTATAAGCACGTACGCACCAGAACCGATCCATCACGAGCGCAAAAATTTTCCACTGTCGGAACGCCTCCTGCCAATTTCTTGGCACAAACACAGCGCGCACATCCTCGTCCTGGGGCGGGTTAAGTTCGTAAAGCCGCCGCCGGATTTGCAACTGGTGGGTTGGCGAGATTTCCGGGTATAAAGCGAGGAAATGCAGCAATTCCTCGTACGTCACGACGGTGTTCTCATAATGCCGCCGATCAAACAGGTGCTGGTTCACAAACCAGTTGACAACCGCAACGACCCGCTCGCCCAGGGTCTGGCGACTCTTGCCGCTGATCCGCTTGTGCGTGAACCACGTCTTGAAGCTGTCCGTTGAGACACCTTCGCGCAGGCGCTTATTCACGTCGAGGCGGATTTTTTCTTTTTCCACGCCAGCGCGCTGGCGCCAGAGGGCGAGTAGAGACGCGCTTTCCTGATCGAATGAATCGGCAGTTCCAGAATCGCGAACCACGGTTTCCATCGGAAGTACTCTCCAAATAGCACATCAGTAGAAAAGTCAATAAGTGATGCCGGAAAGTATAACCCCGTCTGGGCGATTCGCGCTTTCCAGAGCTGGTGATTGGCTGATCAATTTAATTTCATATGTAATTAAATCAACAGTGCAATCGCGGAGGCAAGAGCGATGTTCAACTTCCTCATGCACAAGCTCGGGATATGGCTCGGCGTGAAGTACATCCGTCCAGCAATCCACGGCGGGGCGCGCACCGGACGCCCCGTCTCCCTGGAAACCCTGCCTGCGGGCGAGACAGTGAAATGGACGCGCTTTCCCGGCTGGTGGGTGCTCGCTCTGGCGGGACTGAGCGCCTGCGGCATGTGTTACGGCGTAAGCAGCCCGCGCGCGGGTCTTGCTGTGCCGGTCGCTATCGCCGCCATTTTCGCCGCCCTTTACGTCGGGCGCGCCAATTCCCGTTACGAGCCGGAAATCACCGTTTTGCCGCCGCTTGCGCGGTCACAGAGCCATGTATACACGCTGTCGCTTCCGCGGGGCAGCGAGTTCAACGCGGCGCGGGCGCTCCAGCTTGTGACACACCTGCTCGGCACGTTTGACAAGCTGACCTTTCGCATCGTCGCCGAGCGCGGGCTGATTCGCTGGCAGGTTCTCGACCTGCGCCTCGGCGTGGCGCCCGATACGGTGCTGCGCGCCCTCCGCAGTGTCTATCCGGAGGTGGAGATCGAGGTCTCGGCGCTCGACATGCCTCGCTATCGCCAGCCGTTGTACCGCTATGTCGCCCGGCTGGGGCAGGGCGCGCTCTTTCCGGCGCCGCTGCAGTACGTCGAAGA
>CALMDI010000296.1 GCA_937864975.1 uncultured Chloroflexota bacterium
GTTGAGCCGCGACATGACACACGCCTGCAAAAATGTTGCCACCTCGTCGGGGAATGAGCCGAAGTTGATGAGATCCTGAACCGTCAGGCGCTTCTCCGGGAACTTACGAATGGTAATCGTCGTACCGTTCAGGGCTGACGGCTGCGAGACGATATGCACGCGCGAGCCATCTGGCAGGCGCGCGTCGACCATCGGGTTCGCGCGGTCGAGCGTGCGTTGCAGCGGACGGACAATGCGCTGCGCCGTCCACAGCACGTGATCGTCGTCGTCGAAGACGTAAGGGGTTTCGAGGAGTTTGCCTTTGTGTTCGGCAAATATCACGTCAGGACCATTGACCATGACTTCCGAATAGCTGCGATCCTTAATCAGCGGCTGAATCGCGCCGAAGCCGAGCAAGTCGTCGAGCAGCCCTTCCTGCAATTCCTGAAGCTCGGTCGGAGGAAGTTGTAAATTTGCTTTTTCGAGCAGCGCGCGCAGCCGACCGAGAATGATCTTCTGCTTTTCCACATCGTCTCGCTGCCAGCCGTCCGCCTCGTCGGTCGTGGAGAGCAGCTTCGCACGAAGCTGTTTGCGAAGCTGCGCCACGCGCGCCGTGGTCTGCTGCTTGCCCGCGCGCTGCGCGACGTTAGCAGGTGCTGCCGCAGCCGGGGGCGGCGCGATGGAGTGAATCGGCTTGATCGGCTGCCCGGCAGCCGGCGCCGGTGTCGCGATGTCTGCAAAGGGGTCGTCGGCGTTTGCCGCCTCCGGCGTGATCGCATTGATTTCACTGGTTTTACGCTGAAGAAAGGAAGCCATTACATCCCCCGGATCGATTCGCGCGGGTCGCGCTTCGCTGCTCCCTTCAGTGTAAGCGGGATATAGAATTGAGATAATAAAGAAACAGCAGTATTACATTAATGTAAAACGCATTAATATTCACGCTTTCGATGGGATGCTGAAACGTGGTATGGAGATTTGCGTAACGCTTTGAACCTCAGGTGCAGAGTGACGATCCGTGCTCGTTGATCTGTATCAGCAAGCCGTCCGGTTCGCGTACCTGGAGCATCCGAAGGCTTCGTCGGCAATACCGCATTTCAGCACGATGCACGCCGCATCAAGACGTGATCCAGGATTTCAAGCACTTCCTCGGAAACGAGCGCCAACCCAACGCGCCCATGACCGGCGGGCGGGAGTGGATTCGCGGCATGAAGTCCAAGAATGGCGCCGCCCATCGACAGTTCCGCCCACACTCCGGCGCGATCCGTGACCGAACCTTGAAAACCCAGCGCCGTATAAAAATCGGCTGCACGCCCGATGTTGCTGACGTAGACAATGGGCATCAATTTCATGACGACGGCTCCTGTTTCTCGGCGTTCATCTCGCGCTCGATACGCTCGCGCAGAGCCTGCTCGACGTAATCAGACAGCGACTGACCGGCATCGACCGCCGCGTGCTTGACGCGGCGGATAAAGTCGCGCGGAAGGTAGATGTTGAACTGATGCTTCTTTTCGGGTTCCATGATGCTACGACACTAATAAAATCGCGATATATCAAGAATCCGACACGCATGATCTGAGAACGTGCGAAATGAGCGATTCAGGGTATAACTTGCCCAGTCGCGGTTTCTGGGAACATGGGAGTGGAGGCGCGTTGCTGCGCTGCGGAATCGATTTGATCGAGAATCGACGGGTCGAACGGGGGATTGCCCGCTTTGGCGAGCGCTTCCTGAATCGCTTCTTCACCTCCGGCGAGCGTGGGGACTGTGAAGATCAGCCCCATCGCCTCGCGGCGCGGCTGGCGGCGAAGGAAGCGGTCGCCAAAGCGCTTGGAACGGGCATCGGCGTGGTAAGCTGGCGCGAGATCGAGATTCGCTGCAACAATCCGCAGAATCGCCCCACCCTGGCGCTGCACGGAGCCGCCGCGGCAGCAGCCAGTCTAATGGGGCTGACGCAGTGGGACGTGAGCCTGACCCACACGCAGGATTACGCGGCGGCGGTGGTGGTGGCGCTCGGCTAGTCGGCGGCGTGACCGGCGGAAGCGGCATCCTCGGCGCGGAAGAGGTTGTAAGCGTCTTCCTCGGACGACACGAAGCGCGTATCGGCGGTGCCGCTGGGAAACAGGCGGCTGGCGAGGTTGAACAACGACCGCAAAAAGCCGCTGCTGCTGACGATGACCGTGAGTCCCGTTTGCGGATGGCGCTCGGTCATGACGCGCTTCAGGTGAGTTAGAAAATCGTCCGGCAGTGTCTGGATGTTGCGCGCGTCCACCAGCACGTTGACGCGACGAGACACGGTTTCCTGCATCCGGTTCTGCTGCGCTTGAGCCGCATAGAACTCATCCCACGTCCAGCGGTTCGTGTAGGTATAGCGGATAATCGTCTTCTCGTCGTTGTCCCATTCGACGGTAATACTCATAATCCGCCTCACAGGGTAGAATTAATTACACTTGTTATTGTATTTCCAAAACAGACTGGAAGCGATGAGCAGTGGATGAGATCGAGTTCCCCGTCTGCGAGGTTGCCGCGGGTCAGTACGCTGTTGGCAGCCGCGTTCTGCGCGACAGCCGACCGGAGCATCCAGTCGAATTAGCGGCATTTTCGATTGGTCAGACCGCCGTCACCAATCAGCAGTTGCGCCCGTTTGTCGACGCGGGCGGCTACAGCACCGAGCGTTACTGGACGGAAATCGGCTGGCGCTGGCTGCGCGACCGCCCGGCGCGCGCCCCCGCATTCTGGGAGGACGCCGCCTTTAACGCGCCGGATCAGCCGGTGGTTGGCGTCTCATGGTATGAAGCCATTGCCTTCACCCACTGGCTGGCGGAGACAACCGGCACCCCGTGGCGACTGCCAACCGAAGTGGAGTGGGAAGCTGCCGCGCGTGGACCGTTTGACGAAGCGCCCAAGCCGCGCCTGTTCAACACCGCCGAGCGTGGAATCGGGCATCCGTGGGCGGTCACGGAATGGGGAAATCGCTCATGGTGCGGCGCGCAGGATCTGTGTGGCAACATCTGGGAGTGGTGCAGCACGCGCTGGGGACACAGTTACTACGCGCTCGACTACGCTTATCCCTACGTATCCGACGACGGGCGCGAGTTTCTTGACGGCAGTCACGCGCGCGTCATACGCGGCGGCTCGTGGTTCAATTCGCTGCCGGAAGCCGACCCCGCCCACCGGTCGCGCTACCTGCCGGGGTCGAAGGCGAGTAACATCGGCTTTCGCCTCGCGCTCAGTCGCTGAAGACGCCCGGCTATGAGGAAAAACCGTAAGCCCACTGAAGGGGCTAAAACCCCTCGACGGTTCTTTAGCGTCTCTCAGTGGGTTTCCGAGCTTTTGATGTAGTTAAGTTTCTGGCAGCAGCAACTCAAGTTATCTATCTGCGATTACGTGGAATAAAGAAATAGAGACCTTTTCTCGATTAAACCCTCTGTTCCTCTGTCTCTCTGTTGCTCTGTGTTAACTCTTTTATCTTTTCCTCACTCGAACCCAAGCGGGCGCAGGTCCAGACT
>CALMDI010000297.1 GCA_937864975.1 uncultured Chloroflexota bacterium
AAACAAGAAGGGTCAGCCGAACTTCCGCCAGCGCCGCCAGCGCGAGCATGACCTGCTGCTGGAACAGGTCGGCGCGGAACTGCGCGACATGATGCCGTTCCTGAAAGCCAAGCGGATCAAGCAGCAGAGCTAACGCGATGGACGTTCGACGCCTGACCTCTGGCGACGCCGACGCCTACCGACCGATGCGTCTGCGCGGGTTGCAGGAACACCCGGAAGCCTTCGCCGCGTCCTTTGAAGAGGAACGCGACGAAGCGCCGGAAAAGGTCGTCGAGCGACTCGGCTATCCGCACGCGGCGACGTTTGGCGCGTTCATCGACGGGCAGCTTGTCGGCATCGGGTCCCTGGCGTGCAACCCGCGTCCGAAACTGAAACACCGCGCGATGGTCGTCGCCATGTACGTGGCGCGCGAATATCAGGGGCGTGGGGCGGGGCAGGCGCTTGTGTCCGCCATCGTTCAGCAGGCGCGTGCTACGGACGGCGTGGAAGACCTGACCCTCGCGGTCACCGTGGGCAACGAGGCGGCGCGCGCCGTGTATCAGAAAGCGGGATTTGAGCGGTACAGCATCGACCCGCGATTGTTCAGGATTGGCGACCGTTATTACGACGTGGAGTGGATGATCCTGTCCCTCCAAAAAGATGAGTAGGGCATATGGATGCTGATTGTGGCGTCATGGAAAGGGGGTGATCCTGTGGTAGACGATAGCCTTAGCGACCTTAGTCCGCTTCCGCTTCGTCCTGATTGTGTCCGACAAGAAAGGGTCACCCTGAGATGGCAACCGTAGACGAAAACGTAGTCCGTATATTCGACACCACGCTGCGCGACGGCGAGCAAAGCCCCGGCGCGACGCTGACGTCGGTTGAGAAACTGGAAATCGCGCGCCAACTGGCGCTGCTCGGCGTCGATATCATCGAAGCCGGGTTCCCGGCGGCGTCGCCCGACGACCTGGCGGCGGTGCAGCGGGTGGCGCGGGAAGT
Source organism: uncultured Chloroflexota bacterium (assembly GCA_937864975.1). Lineage (GTDB taxonomy): Bacteria > Chloroflexota > Anaerolineae > Aggregatilineales > Phototrophicaceae > ZC4RG36. The sequence goes on from CALMDI010000297.1 coordinate 979, forward strand.
CGGCACGCCCGATGGTCCCATCATCTGCGGGCTGGCGCGCGCGGTCGAAAAAGATATCCTGACCTGCTGGGAAGGCGTGAAGGACGCCGCCAAGCCGCGCATCCACACCTTTCTCGGCACCTCCGACATTCATTTGAAATATCAGACGGGCATGACGCGCGAGCAGGCGCTCGACGTGATTCGCCGGGCGGTGACGCTGGCGCGGTCGCTGTGCGAGGATGTCGAGTTCAGCCCGATGGACGCCGGGCGCACCGACCCGTTGTTCCTGGTCCAAGCCTGCGCGCTGGCGGTGGAATGCGGCGCGACGACGCTCAACATTCCCGATACGGTCGGCTACGTGACGCCGGGCGAGTGGGGCGAGGTCATCGCTCAGCTGATCGCGGAGACGCCGGGCGCGGGAATTGGCAGCGGCGTTATCTGGTCGGTTCACTGCCACAACGACCTCGGCTTGGCGACGGCGAATACGCTGGCGGGCATCAAAGCGGGGGCGCGGCAGGCGGAAGTCACCATCAACGGAATTGGCGAGCGGGCGGGCAACACCAGCCTCGAAGAAGTGGTCATGGCAATCGCGACGCGCCCGCATTACTACAACACGCGCACCAACATCAACACGCGCGAGATCGTCAAGACGAGCCGCATGGTCAGCAATTACACAGGAATGCACGTCCAGCCCAACAAGGCGATTGTCGGCGCGAACGCCTTCGCGCACGAGGCGGGCATTCATCAGGACGGAATGCTCAAGCACGCCAGCACCTACGAAATCATGACGCCGGAAACGGTCGGCTGGTCGCAGAGCAAGCTGGTATTGGGCAAGCACAGCGGTCGCCACGCGCTCAAGGCGCGGCTGCAAGATTTGGGTTACAACATCGAAGGCGACGCGCTCAATCAGGTGTTCGCGCGCTTCAAGGCGCTGGCAGACGCCAAGAAAACGGTCACGGACGCCGATTTGCAGGCGTTGATTGCCGACGAGTTCCACGGACCGGAAGAAATTTTCCGGCTTGAAGACATCCAGGTGACCTGCGGTACAATGGGGATGCCCACGGCAACCGTCAAACTGGTTCAAACGGATGGCGAGACCATCATTCACGCGGCGGTCGGGACGGGTCCGGTTCATGCCTCGTACCGCGCGATTGACGACGTGGTAAAAGCGCCGAACGAACTGGTGGAGTACAGCGTCCACAGCGTCACCGAAGGCATCGCGGCGCTGGGGGAAGTGACGGTACGCATCCAGCCGCCCAACAGCGAGCGCTCCTTTGGCGGCTACGGCGCGGACGCCGATATTGTCGTCGCCAGCGTTAAAGCCTACCTCGCCGCCGTCAACCGCATGATCGCGGCGCAGGGCTACGGCGAGCGCAAGCCGGAAGGCGACGCGGCGACGGTCGAGATCAAACAGGTGTCATAGATAGAAGGCAATGGTCATGACAGATACGCTATGGGAACGGTTTGACATAGGCAATAAGATCAACGCGATACTCCGTGACATCGTGAAAGACGATCCCCAGCACTACGGACAGCCGTTTTTTACTGCGTATCAGCTTGCGATTGAGATTTCCAGTCGCTATCCGGATGACTTCGCAGCGATGGGGAAGCCGGTCGGTGGCGAAGGTACAGGTCAACCCAACAGCTTATCCCAATACCTTGCAGGGGAAATTTCGCGGCGGATTAAATCGGGAAAAATCCGAAACATCGAAATTGCCTTTGTGCATAGTCGTTATGTGCGAGAAATGACTTTTAGACATAAAGGCGAATCAGTCAGAGCATCAACCCCTGAAGCCGGGTTTCCCATTTCGATTTTTCGATTAGTCAGTGAGAGCGATTGAAGGGTCAATGAACAACGTAACCGGATCGAGAACTCTGTTTGAGAAAGTCTGGGCGAGCCACGCGGTACGCCCCGAAACCGCCGACCTCCCGGCGGTGCTGTATATCGACCTGCATCTTGTCCACGAGGTCACGTCGCCGCAGGCGTTTTCCGAGCTGCGGGCGCGCGGGCTGAAGGTGCGCCGTCCCGACCGGACGCTCGCGACGGTGGATCACAGCACGCCGACCACGCCGCGCAACGCGCTTGGGTTGATTCCGGTGACGGACGTACAGGCAGCAGCACAGTTGGACGTCATGCGCGCCAACGCCGCCGACTTCGGAATCCCTTTGTATGACCTCGGCACGCAGCATCAGGGGATCGTCCACGTCATCGGACCGGAGCAGGGCTTGACACAGCCCGGCATGACGATTGTCTGCGGCGACAGCCACACGAGCACGCACGGCGCGTTCGGCGCGCTGGCGTTCGGCATCGGCACGAGCGAGGTCGCGCACGTGCTGGCGACTCAGTGCCTGATCCAGACCAAGCCCAGGACGATGGCAGTTCGCGTGAACGGTCGCCTGCATCCCGGCGTGACGGCGAAGGATATCATTCTCGCCGTGATCGCGCAGATTGGCATCGGCGGCGGTACCGGCTACGTCTTTGAATATATGGGCGAAGCCATCCGCAGCCTGAGCATGGAAGGGCGT
>CALMDI010000298.1 GCA_937864975.1 uncultured Chloroflexota bacterium
GGTTGAGGATCGCGCGATGGGTGATGACCTTACCGGGATTTGTCGCCAGCAGGCGGAGCAGTTCATACTCTTTGGGCGTGAGATGAATTTCGTCGCCGTTGACAAACACCCGCCGATTGAGAAGATCAATCCGCAGGCTGCCGACCGACACCTCGCTTTTCGACGGTGTTCTACTGGCGTCCATCGCCCCACGCCGGAGCACGGCTTGAATGCGCGCCCGCAGCTCGTCCATGTTGAATGGCTTCGTGACGTAGTCATCCGCGCCCAGATCGAGTGCCGCTATTTTCACCTTGTCCTCGTTTTTCACCGACAGGATAATGATAGGGACGCTGCTCCACTCGCGGATCCTTCGGCAAACTTCGAGTCCATCCGGTTCCGATCCGAGGTTGATATCCAGGACGATGACATCCGGCTGGCGCTGCGAGATGGCGACAAGCGCTTCCTGCCCACCGGCAGCAGTCACGACCTCGTAGCCGTAACCCGTCAGTCCGGTTGCCACCAAACGCCTGATCTGATTTTCGTCGTCCACGATCAGAATTTTCATAGCATCGGTACCGCAGCCCGGGGCAGGGTACAAACAAGCGTTGCCCCACCACCGTGCGTATCTTCGATGGACAGACTGCCTTGATGCGCCTCGATGATGCCTTTGGCAATGGCTAAACCCAAACCGATATGCCCGTCCTTTCCCGGATGGAACGGCTCCATGATGACAGTGCGTTCCTCTGGCGGGATGGGAGGTCCATGATTGATGACTGCCAGCCTGACGACGTCGGTATCCGCGCTGCCACAGAGTTCCACCTGCCGGTCATCGGGTTCATATCGTAAAGCGTTATCGACCAGGTTGGATAACGCTCTCAGTATGAGTCCATAATCACACTGGATGAGGGGCATGTCATCGGGGAAGGTGAGGCGAATACGCTCCTTGCCGGTTCGCTGCCAAACCTGCGCGGCAATATCGCCGGCGATTTCTTCGAGTGAATTCCAATGCTTATTCAGGTAAAGCGCACCTGCCTTTAGGCGTGACATATCCAATAAGTCTTCAACCAGCTGGTTGAGAACGTCCGCTTCCTGATCGATGATTTGAAGCATCTCCAGTTGTGCCTCTTGCGGCAGGGTTTTCCGCAAGTTCAGAAGGTTGCTGATAGACGACTTGATGATCGTTAAGGGCGTACGCAGGTCGTGTGAGACTGCCTGGAGCAGCGCCGTTTTCAGGCGGTCCGCCTCCTCAAAGGTATAGCTTGCCTGCGCCCGCTGAGTTAATTCAATACGTTGCAGCGCCGTCGATGCCTGAGCGGCGCACGCCGTCACCATACGCTGCTGCCAGGACGTCGGAGACTGACCAAATCCCGCGACCAGGGTGCCAAATACCTGGTCAGAGGATTTCAAGAGGACATACGCTAAGGTCTCAGAGGTAGGTGATGGATCGATGCCGGGTAAGACTCGGATGTCCTCCATGCCCAGGTCGTCTACCAACACTTGCCTCAGGACACGATACACCTCTTGAGAATCGGACAACTGATTAAAGGTACTGGTCAGCTTGACGAGAACGTCCTGCTCTGCTGCTCGCTGGCGTGCGGCTTCGGCTTGCGTTCGGGCATAGGAAGCGAGTTGTCCACTGATAACAGCGACGAGCAAGAAGAGGATGAGATCAAGAAACTCACGTGGATCGGCGACGACAAAGGTGTAAAAAGGCTGCACGAGAAGAAAATTGAACCCCAGGAACGAGATGATGGCGACAACCAGGGATGGTCCTGTGCCGTGGCGTACCGCCGTGATCAGCACAATTAGAATGTAGATGAGAGAAAAATTGGCGGCGGTCAGATAGGCGCGTAGTATCCAGAGCAGCAAGGAGACAGCGACGGCGAGAAGCGCAGCAATACCGTAGCGTCTTAAATAGGCTGCTTTTAGATTTGAACGCCGACCAGGGTTCACTTGAGGCTCATTCCTTCACAAGGTTTCGTCCATCGTCGCAAGCGAACGATCCGATTCCAGTTTTTGCTTGTACTTTAGCCCATCGGAAACCGTGCCTACAAAATGTAGCGCGCAAGAAGATAGTTCGTCCGTCAAGATGTCACCACTATCCGGTTTGCCAGGCAATTAATAGCCGACGCTGCTCGATTATAGGTACCATTGGTCACGGCGGCGACTCAACACGCCTGCTCACACCGTCGTCCGGCTGTCGAATCCATGTCTGATATGGATCATCTCGGCGTTGCCGTCTCCATGTCCGTGATCCCATGAACGATGGCTTGCACACCCGCTGTGGCTGTGGATGGGACGGTTTTATGCGGCGTTCTACACTAAACGTTAGGGATGAATACCTTGCGCCTTGAGCCGTGGCGTAGCACAATGCCTTTACGCGCGCTGAACCGGCGAATCCCACACAAGTCCTGAGCGCCGACCCCAATCTGGAGAGCGCAGTCCATGAATCGCACCGTATTGATCGTCGATGATGAGGCGCACATTCGCCGTTTGATCGAACGCGCGCTGGAAGACCTGGAAGATGAGGGCGTGGAGTTGCTCACCGCCGATAACGGCGAGGACGCGCTCAATCTGATCGTCGAACACCGCCCGAAAGTGGTTTTTCTGGACGTGATGATGCCCAGGATGAACGGCTTTGACGTGTGTTATCGCGCCAAGCACGAGCACGGGCTGAACGACGTTTTCATCATCCTGCTGGCGACGCCCGCGCCGTAGAGTCGCACCGCCTGCAAGCGCTTCAGTTCATAGGCGTCGCGCGTTTGTCGCTCGGCCTGCTGAAACGCTTTTTGTTCATCGTCCGTGAGTTGAAAGTGTCGTTTGCCCATAGCCTTGATTTTACATCAGGCACAATCGTTTTCGGTTATCCATTTGTCGAATTCACTCACGAATCAAATAAAAGGGCACCAGTAACCATTGACCTGCCGCCCCTCCTGTAGCAACCATCAATTTACTTGTCGCTCTCGGTGTGGTTGTATCCCTGGTTGTATCCCAAGAGGGAGACCAACCCGCTTTCCAGTTGGGCTTTAATGGGGGCAGTTGAGTAAACCAAAGCCGAACGTGGGGGCAGCAACATGGATCAGTTACAAACCATTGCCGGATCCGTCGCCGGGTTCATCTTCGCCGCTGGCTCGCTGGATATGCTCATCAAGGCGTGGCGCACAAAGGACCTGCGGTCGTACAGCTTGGGTCAGATGGTGATGAACAACGTTGGCAACCTGTTTTACTGGCTGTACGTCAGCAGCCTGCCGTTCGGTCCTATCTGGTTTATGCATACATTCTTCACTCTTGTGTCCCTGCTCATGTTGATCTGGTATGTGCTTTATCAGAAAGAACCCAAAACCAGCTTACAACACAGTGCTGAGTTTCAAATGTAGGCGCTTCAGGCTAAGAGAAACTCTAAAGCATTTGAGAGTGACATTCTCTGACCCTCATTCCAGATCGTGTCAAATTCCCGATCCGATAGCTGCGACTGGATGACGCCCTGAGCGTCATCCAGCCGGGACTGAAGCATCGGTAATAACCGTTGCCCGCTCTGCAATCGAAATGATTCTGCCACGCTGCCCAGAGTCGCAGCGCGGCGGTAATCGCCCTGCGCCGAGGCGATGAGCGAGGCTCGCGCAAAGAGAGGAATCAGATCAACCGGCATCGCATCCACAGTGCCTTCAAGCTTTTGGGTCGCCTGCAACTGGTGATAAAGCTGCTCGACAATGGCAAGACTGGCACGCAAATGGATGATGGCAGTATTGACGTCGCCGCGCGCCAGAGCCACCTCGCTTAAAACAGCCAATACTTCCTGCTGCCCGCGCACGTCGGGATCCCCCGTCTGATAGGTGTGCAGGGCTTCCTGTAAATCCCGTTCAGCCGCGTCGATATCCCCGCGATAAAGTTGGATAAGACTGAAACCGACCACCCCGCCCCCGAACGCGAGCTGCTGACCCAGGGCGCGAGCAAGCTCCATACTCTCTTTCATCAGATCGTAAGCTTCCTCTAATCGTCCTTCCTGAAACGCGATCTGCGCCAAACGACCCAAAGGATCGCCTAGCATGTCGATGGCACCGATTTGCCGGTAACCGGCGACGCTCTTTTGGTAATAATCTCGTGCTTCGGTATAACGCCCGCTGCTTTCAAACCACGTCGCTGCGCCAACATAGAATAATGGCAGCAGGTGCTGCAAATGCCCTGTCTCGAGAATAAGGTCAATGCCTTCGTGCAGCCCCTTGAGCGCCTGTTCCGTACTGACACTGATCAGGTTATAAGTTAAATGGGCTGGAATAAGCGCATCAATGTCGCCTAGGCGACGTGCCATGGGTATGACTCTTGTCGCCAGCGGCTCTGCTTCTCCAAAACGTCCCTGATAAAAGAGCGAGGCAGAACAAAAAGCAAGCGCCAGGCAGAGTGGTGTGCTATCCGTATTTCCTGCCTGATGGATGGCTTTCATCCCCCAGTGTGCGACATCTCGAAAGTTACCACGCCGGAACCAATAGAGCCACAGGTGAGCCAGCATACTCAAGCTCATCTCCGTGTACTCGCTGTCGAGGCTCCATTCGAGGGCAGCCCGAATATTGTCCTGTTCCTGGTCGAACCGAGCCGCTGCCTCCATGCCTTGTGGGCTAACGTGTTGTGCATCGAGGTTTATGGCGAGTACCAAACAAGCGTTGAAATACTTATGGCGGATTGCCGTTTCCTCGCCGGACTGCCGGAGTTTTTCCGCAGCGTATTGCCGCGTCAACTCGTGCAGATCGTAGCGACCATTGGCTCCCACGCGCACCAGCGATTTATCCACCAGTCGCCGGAGCATAAACAGGTTTGCCCCGGCGACCGCAAAGGCTTCCTCTGGTTGCCAACCTCCTCGAAAAAGGCTCAGGCACATCAGAGCATGTTGTTCGTCGGTCGTGAGTAGGTTCCAGGTATGGTCGAAGATAGCGCGCACGCTGCGATGGCGATCCGGTACATTGCGAACGTCTGTCGTCAGGATGCTAAGGTCATGCTGAATACGATCAGCGATCTGACGACACGCCATCAGGGGTGTCCAACTGGCGGCGATCTCGACCGCCAAAGGGAGGTTGCCGACGAGATCGCAAATGTGGGTGATGGAGGCAAAATCATGATCGACTTTAAGGTCGTGTTTTAATCGCCGTGCCGTATCCACAAATAAGGTCACTGCCTGATCCAGTTCAGGAACCGTGTAAACCCACTCCTCCGCGAGATTCAACCGCTCTCGTGACGTGGCGAGCAGCTTCAGACCCGGAGCGTGAGCCAGCAATTCAGTGAGCCAGGTCATGTCACCGTTCAGTTGCTCGCAATTGTCTAAGATCAGCAGCATGGAACGGCGAGACAGGTAGGCGAGGACCTGTTCCGCAGGCGGTCCCGCCAGCGCCAGCCGCAGGGCTTGAGCCATCGCATCTGGAATCAGTGAGGTCGTGGTGACCGCTGCCAGCGACACGAAGGCGACACCATCGACAAACACGCCCTGCTGCGCCTGGACTGCCGCCAGCGCCAGCCGCGTTTTGCCCATCCCGCCGGGACCAACGAGAGTCAAAAGACGGCAATTGGGGTCTGCCAATAGGTCGTTGATCGCCGCCAGTTCAACCTCGCGCCCGATGAACGGTGTCGCCGGTCGCGGCAGTGGCAGAGGGGTATGTATAGGCGTCGTTGTTAGCGCTGGTGTTTCCCGATGGCTTTGCGTCAAGTGGTCAACAGGACGTTCACCGCGCGCGACTTCCACGAAGATTTGGCGCGTCGACTCTGGAACGTTCACAACGGCAGCTAATAATTCCGCCAGCTCTGGGGAAGGGTGTCGCTCGTCGCCTTCAATTTTCTTGATCATGGCGACCGAACAGTAAGCCATTGCCGCCAACTCACGTTGTGTAAGGCGTAACTGCTCGCGCCGCTGCTTAAGCCACTGACCAAATGAGTAGGTGTCCACCTCAGTTTTTGTTTCCCTTACTCGTATTCGCCCATTGTAGCCTAACAGGGGATTAACGAGCAGGTGAGGTTACCACGCGGTAATATTCCAAAAAATGAACAAGGCAGTCTTATGAAATCCCCTGCCATTTTCAGCGGCTTTCACTACTTCTTCCTCTAATCATCACACTTTTTCCACGTCGCGCCGCGCAAGGGCAGGAGACAATAGCCTCTGAGGCACCCACTAGGCGCGCGCGCCGCGATAAGCACAGGCGTCGATGGTCGGGAACATCTCGTCCCAACCACTCATATCCTGGTCTACAACGTCGAACGATAAGGAACCGGCTGGAAGCTGCGGTCAATGGGTGGAAGAAGCCATTCCCGGTTCGCCCGCTTGTCCATCAGCGAGACGATTTTCGCCCCCATTCGCGGCACGACGATGATCCGAAGCAGGGATGCTTCCAGAGCCAGCGCGCGCTGCGCCCATCGTGTCTCGTCTATTCGACTGCCGCGCCGGACGTATGACGCCTGCGGCTGTTCGCCCACGCACGGTGTAACGCGGCGCCCAGGTGATCCGGCTGTTCTGCGAGGGCGGCTCCGAAATGACGTGCCGCTTCGTCGTGCCGCCCCAAGCCGAGTGCGCCAAGGGCGATCATATAATGGCAATGGACGCGATTCCGCTCTTTCAGGTCGCCGTCAAAAACGACGAAATCCGGCAGCGAGACGGCGAAGTAGTCCATCTGCACGTCATCGTTCAGGTGTTCCTGCCCGTAGGCGATCAGACGCTCGAAAACAGCCTTTGCCTCTTCATGTCTC
>CALMDI010000299.1 GCA_937864975.1 uncultured Chloroflexota bacterium
TCCGCGTCGTCAAACGGCATGGCGCACACGACAGGTCCAAAAATTTCCTCGCGCGCCAGCCGCATATCATCGCGCACATTCACGAACACGGTCGGCTCGATGAAATAGCCGCTCTGCAGCTCACCCTCGATGCGCTTGCCGCCGACGACCGCCTGCCCGCCGAGATCAAGCCCCTCGCGCACGAAGCCCAGGATCGTCGCCAACTGCTCCCGGCTCACCACCGGACCGAGATCGGGCTGCTGACGCTGCATCCCCGCTCCCACGCGGATTTTCTTCGTCTGCTCCGCAATGCCTTCGACCACGCGGTCGAACGCCCTGCGCTGCACGTACAGCCGCGCGCCCGCGGTGCAGGACTGACCGTTATTCCCGAAGATTGCCCAGGTCGCGCCCGTGACCGCGTTTTCGACGTCGGCATCCGCGAAGACGATGTTCGGCGCTTTGCCGCCCAGTTCCAGCGAGACGCGCTTTAAGGAGTCCGCGGAATTGCGAATGATCGCCCGCGCCACGCTGGCGCTGCCCGTGAAACCGATCTTATCTACCTGCGGATGCTCGACCAGCGCGGCGCCCGCCGTTTCGCCAAAGCCCGTCACGACGTTGAACACGCCCGGTGGAAACCCCGCTTCCTCGAACAGCCGCGCCAGGTAGAGCGCGCTCAGCGGCGTTTGCTCGGCGGGTTTGAGAAGGATGCAGTTGCCTGCCGCGAGCGCGGGCGCGATCTTCCACGATGCCATCAGCAGCGGATAATTCCACGGCACGATCAGACCGCAGACGCCGACCGGTTCCCGCAGCGTGTAATTGAGCATTCCGGCAGCATTGACCGGAATCGTCGCCCCTTCGATCTTCGTCACCCAGCCCGCGTAATAGCGAAAATGCTCCGCCGACAGCGGCACGTCCACGGTCTGCGTGACCGATACCGGGCGTCCGTTGTCGAGCGTGTCCAACTGCGCGAGGATGGGCGCGTGGGCTTCCATCAAATCGGCAAGCCGCCAGATCAGCCGGGCGCGCTCGGCGGGCGTGAGCCTGCGATCCCACACGCCGCTGTCGAACGTCTCGCGCGCCGCCTGCGCCGCCCGGTCGACGTCCTGACCATCCCCCTCTGGAACGCGCGCCAGCAGCCGACCGGAGGACGGGTCGTAGGTATCGAAATAACGCCCCGCGCTCGGCGCGACCCACTCGCCGCCAATCGGCAGCTTCAGATCGCCGTTGAGGAAGTCGTGAACTTCCGGCAGCACGTCCAGATACGTGTCGGGAAAAGCGAGCCTTGATGCCATCAGACCTGTTCCGCTAACGCCAGCGCGACTTCAAAGACCGATTCGTTCGCCCGGTTGAGCGCCGCCAGCGGCTGCTCCGGCAGTGGGTCGAGGAAGCGCCTGCCGCGCGTCAGATCATCCCAGACGACGACCATCGAGACCGCATCCATGCCGAAGTAGCGCGCGGCGGCAAAGGTCGTGGCGGTTTCCATTTCGACCGAGAGATAGCCCGCGCGATGCCAGCCTTCCATCATCTGCGGCGTCTCGGTAAACAGGGACGACCAGGTGATGTGCGCGCCGCGATGCGCGGTGTGTCCCCTCGCCGCGAGCAGCGTTTGTGCTCGCTCGATCCATGCGCCTGAGCCGAGCACAGTATCGGGCGCGCCGTAGAGGTGGGCGACTCCATCCCGGCAGACCACGACGTCGGGCAGAATGATGTCCCCCGGCGCGAGATGCGGTTGCAGCCCGCCGCACGTGCCGATCTGAATCGCCAGTTTCGTGCCGAGCGCGCCAAAGAGATGGATAATTTCGGACGTGCGCGGCGCGCCGTTTGCCTGCGATGCCTATATGTTTACGATCCACAGCCGAACCCCATGTGTCATCCTCGGACCGCGTGGCGCGAACGCTCATGCCGCCGATGAATGGGTATCGATGGACGATCTGGTGGCGCTGACGAAAATTTATGCGCGAACGGCGCTCGACTGGTGCAATCAGCCCGCATAACGTCTCTGGCAAGTTAATCCTGATCGAAGGTACCTTGAGCAAGAGGAGAATACATCGTGAATTTGGATTTAGCGGGCAAAGTGGCGGTGGTCACGGGCGGCAATATCGGCATTGGTCTTGCGATTGCGCGCGGGCTGGCGGAAGAAGGCGTTCACATCGCCCTGTCCGGGCGCAATGAGGATCGCATTGCGGAGTCGGTGCGCGAGATTACCGAGACTTACGGCGTCAACGCCATCGGTATGAAAGTGGACGTGACCCAACCGGCAGAGATTGACCGCTTCGTCGGCGCGATTGATGCTACCTTTGGCGGGGCGGACATACTCATCAACAATGCGGGCGCGGGCAGCGAAGAAACGATCATGGGTGCGCCCGACGAAAAATGGCAGTACTATTGGGATTTGCACGTCATGGCGGCAATTCGGCTGACGCGAAGCCTCGTGCCGATGATGCGCCAGCGGGGCGGCGGTGTGATTTTGAACAATGCGTCCATATGCGCGACACAGCCGATGGCGCACGAACCGATCTACAACACCACCAAGGCGGCGCTGGTCATGCTGTCGAAGTGCCTAGAGCCTGTTATGAACTATAGGACGAAAGCGATGTGGTGAACGAATTGGGCGAGCATCAAGACAGCGAAGGCGAGAAAATGCAAGCCTTTCAAGGTCTCGGGCAAGCGTTCATAGTCCCGCGCCAGACGGCGGAAGCGTCCGCTCCAGCCGAAGGAGCGCTCAACCACCCACCGTCGGGGCAGCAACACGAAGCCTTTCTTGGCTTCGGGCAGCTTAACCACGATCAGTCGAATGTCTGCCTCAGCCGCCGCTTGCTCCGGTTCGTCACCGGTGTAGCCCTGGTCGACAAACGCGACTTCGACGTGTTGGTCCGTCACCGCCTGCACCTGCCGCGCCAGTTCGGCCACTTGGTCGCGGTCTTGTTGATTGGCGGGCGTGACACGCAACGCCAGCAAGTAGCCGAGCGTGTCCACCGCCGCATGAACTTTGCTGCCTTTCTTCCGCTTGGCGCCGTCGTAGCCCGCCCGTTCGCCGCTTTCGGGCGTCGATTGCAGCGTGCGGCTGTCGAAAATGGCTGCCGAGGGCTGTTCGCCGCGTCCCTGCGCCAGCCGCAACAGCGCCCGCAGGTCATGCACCATCGCTTCAAAAACGCCCGCTTTCAGCCAGCGTTGCGACTGCTGATAGACCGTCGCCCACGGGGGCAAGTCGTGGGGCATCATGCGCCACTGCGCGCCGGTGCGAATGATCCAGCGCAAGCCGTTGAAGACGTCGCGCAAGCTGTAGTCGCGTTGCGGCGCATCTTCCCGCATCAGCGTCAAATACGGGGCGACAAACGCCCATTCTTCGTCGGTGACGTCACTGGGATAAGTTTTTCTGTTCATCCTCCCAGTTTAGCTAAAGTTCATAACAGGCTCTAGCAAGGCACCTCAGAATCGGTGGACTCGACTCAAAAATTAAGCAGTAAATGTCAGAATCGGAACATTTCGATATATTATCTGAGGCGCCTACACATGCGCTTTGCCGCTGCCTTTATGCTAGAATGAGGGCGATTCTGCTCGATACAACTCCGCGGAACAGTGGATGATCGGCACGCGGGTCGGACCCTACGAGATTGTCGAAGAAATCGGTCGCGGCGGCATGGCGACGGTTTATCGCGCCTTTCAGCCGAACGTCGGTCGGTTCGTCGCCATCAAGGTCATTCACCGCGCCATCGTCGGCGATGCCCGCAACGTCGAGCGTTTCCAGCGCGAAGCGCGCCTGATCGCGCGGCTTGAACACCCCCATCTCCTGCCCGTTTACGACTACGACGGCACGCACCAGCCCCCTTACATCGTCATGCGCTACCTGGACAGCGGCACGCTGAAAGAGGTGCTCGACCAGGGATCGCTGCCGCCCACGGAAGTTGCCTATGTGCTGCGCCAGGTGTGCTCCGCGCTCGATTACGCGCACCGGCAGGGCGTGATCCACCGCGACATCAAGCCGTCGAACATCATGATCGACGCCGAGGGCAACGCCTTTCTGACCGACTTCGGCATCGCCCGGCTGATCGAAGACGCCGAGGGATTGACCCAGACCGGGCTGGCGGTGGGCACGCCGGGTTACATGGCGCCCGAACAGGGGATGGGGCAGAAAGCCGACTCGCGCGCCGACATCTACGCGCTCGGCGTCATGCTGTATCAAATGGTGACCGGAAGAATGCCCTACTCCGGCGAAACGCCGATGGCGGTCATCTTCAAGCACATGCAGGATCCCATTCCGCGCGCCACCGACGTGAATCCGACCGTGCCGCGTGCGCTCGACGCCATCGTCGCGGAGGCAATAGCGAGGTCTGCGGATGACCGCTACGCGACGTCTTGCGATCGTTTGGACGTGGTAGTGCGCGCGATTGGCAAGACCAGCGGCAACCTGCGCCCGGTGACGCTGCGCCGCGCCGCCGAAGGCACGATCTCGCGCGTGAAGAAGGAACGCGCGACCAAGCAGTCCGAAATCGAGTCGACGATGGCGAAATTCGAGGCAGATCGGGCGCGCTCCACGCAGGGACCGGCGCTCGATTCTGGGGTCGCGTCGCGGATGCGAACGCCAACCGACTCGGCAGCCATTCCGATTGTCCCCTCACGGCGCGGCGGTAAGCTGCCAGTCACCGCAATTGCCGCGGGAATCGCCCTGCTGCTCGTCGCGGCAATCGTCGGAGTGCTCGCCCTGAGGAGCGGCGCTGTCGGTGAATCGCAGCCCACTCTGACGCCCACCGCGCCTGATGGCGCCGTCGAAACGTCGCTGCCGGTGGTCATC
>CALMDI010000300.1 GCA_937864975.1 uncultured Chloroflexota bacterium
GTTGACGATTGAGGACTGGAACCGCGCGCTTGCCGTCTGTCTGAGCGGATACTGGTACTGCTCGCGGCAGGCGGGCAAGCGCATGATCGCGCGGGGAACGGGCGGGAATATCATCAACATCGGCTCCATCGCAGGACAAAATTCGCTGGGACGCGGAAACTTCGTCTACGGCGTCGCCAAGAGCGGCGTCCACCAGATGACGCGCGAACTGGCGACGGAGTGGGCGAAGCACAACATCCGCGTTAACGCCCTGCTGCCCGCCCAGATGCGAACGCCGTCGGTTCGGCGCTGGCTCGAAAGCCCAACGACCGACCCGACCACCGTGGCTCGCCTGCTGACGGGGATTCCCATGAATCGGTTGGGGGAGACGGAGGACATCGTCGGTCCGGCGGTATTTTTGGCATCAGACGCGGCGCGCTACGTGACGGGCGCGTTGCTGCCGGTCGATGGCGGCAACCTCGCGCTCAACGCGGGCGGCAGCCATACGTGGTGAGGCGATCCGCACGGGCATTGAATGGCTCGTTATCCCAGCCCCCACCCGCTCACCTTAAGGACACCATCTCGTGATGAAGATTACGCGCATCGAAACCATCTGGATTGACGAGCAGCCCAATACCTGCTGGGTTCGGCTGCACACCGACGACGGGCTGATCGGGCTGGGCGAGACGTACTACGTGCCGCGCGCCGTGAGCGCGATGATTCACGACGTGTTCGCCAACCTGCTCCTCGGCAGAAGCGCCTTCGACATCGAGAGCCACTGGAATAACATGTTCTCGACGGTCAATTTCTTCGGTTTCGCCGGGACGGAAACGCGCGCCATCAGCGCTATCGACGTCGCGCTGTGGGATTTGCTCGGTCAGCACACGGGGCAGCCCATTTACAACCTGCTCGGCGGGCGCAGCCGCGACCGTATCGCGATTTACAACACCTGCGTCAGCTACGGACGCTATCGGGATTATCACACGTGGTTCGAGGGGCACAGCGGGGCGCTGGCGCGTGACCTGCTGGCGGATGGCATCAAAGCCATGAAGCTCTGGCCCTTCGACCAGTTCGGCGTCTCGCTCGGCGGTCCCATCGGGCAGCGGGCAGGCGTGGGCGCGGTCGGTCCGGTCGGGCATTTTCTGAGCAAGGACGATCTCAAGAAGGGCGTGTCCTACGTCGCGGATATTCGCGACACCGTGGGCGACCAGATGGACATTGCCATCGAAGGACACGCGCGCTGGAATCTCCCGGTCGCGGCGGACATCGCGCGGGCGCTGGAGCCGCATGACGTTGGATTCCTTCCGATGAGCCCGATACGGGGACCGCGGCGGCCGGGCACGCCCCGGCCGGGAAGCGGACCAGGGTCGCTTCGAACGCGTGAGCTGTCTCGGGAGCGCTGGCGTGACACGTTCCTGCCGTCCGGGTGAACGGCCGTCAGTCTAGCAAGCCACCACAGCTTGGGGCAACAGGAAAACGAGACCGCAGCATATAGGGCCAAATGCCCTACGCCGGCCTACCGGAGTCCCGCCGCCCCGCGCGTGCCGTTCAGCGGCTTCAGCTGCAGCAGCCGCTCCGCCTCCCCGAACTGGGTCAGGGCGAACTGCGCCTGGGGATCCTTCGCGATGAGGTTCCGGCGCGCCTCCCCCATGCCGAAGAGCGCGGCGTCGATCTCGAACTGGATCATCGCCCGGATGAAGGGGGCGTCCTTCGCGAACGCCTCCTCGTCCACCTTCACCTTGCGCGACGCGAGCCGCGCCTTGAACTCGGCCACCATGGCGTCCGTGGGCTCGCTGCTC
>CALMDI010000301.1 GCA_937864975.1 uncultured Chloroflexota bacterium
AGGGCCGGCGTACCAGCCGTTGGCGTAGGCGGGAATCCGGTCGTGACAGCGCCCGCCGAGCAGTCGATAGACGGGCTGATCGCACGCCTTTCCCACAATATCCCACATCGCAATCTCGGTACCGCTGATCGCGGTCATGACCGTCGAGCCGCCCTGATACTGGTCTCGAATCATGTCCCCGACCACGCGCTCGATGTCGAACGGGTCGCGCCCCAGAACGCGGCTTTCCACCCATTCGTGGGCGAGGGTTTCCACCGTCTTTTCCTGCCATTCCAGCGTCGCCTCGCCCACGCCGGTTATGCCCGTGTCGGTTGTCAGCCGGATGAACAGGTAATTCCGCAGCCCGGCGTTCGCCATGAACGTTTCAAAGCGGTTGATCTTCATGCCTCGTCCTTCGCCGCCAGCGCGCCGACCCGCGCGCGAAACGTCGCAATCGCTTCCGCGCCGTCGAGCACGCCGATTTCGAGATCGTAAACGCGGCGGTCGCCCGGCTGTAAAATCGTCATCTCGCCCGCCGCGCGTACTTTGTCGCGCCCGAAGCTGTTGGTGCATGGCTCAATGCCAACCGCATACTGCCCCTCGCCCATCATGCGCCATTCGAGGTAGGCGGGCATCTGCTTCTGGTTGTAGACCGCGTACACGCCCTGATTCAGGCGCGGATTGACGATGGCAAGCGGCACGCTGCCGTCCGACTCGGCGTTCATTGCTAGCTCGAAGCCCTGTAGCTGCCAGTCCTTCTGTGGGTCGATAAAACGGCTCCATTCGTCTACGGCGCTGGCGGGCAAGCCTTCGGGAATGGCGGGCGGCGCGGCGACCGGCGCGACAAATTCCGAGCCGTCGTCCACGAACGGGAAGCCGACGTTGATGTGATAGAGGAGCATGTGAACGGTCGGCAGCCAGCCCGCGTTTTCCACTTCGTCGCGCATGAAGAAGCGCGATTCGCCCAGTTTTGCCGTGTAGCGCCGCGTGAGAACCAGGTTTTCGCCATACGCCTGCGCCTGGATCAGCCGCCCCTCGGCTTCCAGAAAACAGTCGTCGCCGTCCCAACGCTCACCGTAACGCAGCAGTTGACCGGGCGCGAGCGCGATGCGGTCGTGGACGCCGTAGGTTTCCTGCGAACGGGCGGGGAAATTGTAATGGGATACATCATCGGTTTCGGGATTGCCAATATGCACCAAGCCGCAGGTGTTATTGAAGCCGCCGAGCGCCGAGCGGAGCCAGCCGAAATGCTCCTGCTGCTCAAAATACCACGGACCGGGCAGCAGCGTCGGCGGAATCCACGCCAGCGACCGCCCCTGATACTCGCAGTAGCCCACGTCCATGCCGCGCTCGACGGCGACTTTGAAATTGAAGCCCGTGCCGGTGCGGAATTCCAGCACGCGCACGCCGCGCGCCGGACCGTCCTCGACCTGCAAGAGCTGCACGCCGCCGACCTGCGACAGGTGCCCGACGTGGCGCATCAGGTCGCGGCGGGAGAAGTGTTGGTTAAAGAGGGATGGCATTGACAGTGCTCCACGAGAGACACCGGGGGCTTGCGCGGGGTTCCGCCAGAGGCGGAACTTTAGTCGGCTTCGCCGATCCCCTGAGCAGCGCCCCGGCTGCA
>CALMDI010000302.1 GCA_937864975.1 uncultured Chloroflexota bacterium
GGACTTCCCGTTTTTGCCGGTAGCTCGGCGTTTTGAACGCCGGGCGGCGCGGGGCGGATTCAAAATCATCTCCCTGAAATTACTTCTGCGTTACGCTTTGTTCTTGCTCTCTGCTAATTGCTCCTCACCACCAGATGATACCCGTTCGCGATCACGTCGCCCGCCGCGCCCCACGCAGCATAATAGAGCGGCGTCGCCGGACCGAAGGGGAGATAGCCGAGCAGCTGGCTCTCGCCAGTGTCCAGATCGACGATGCGAACCGCGCCGCGCACGTTCGCATCCGCCGCGTCCAGCGAGGTTCGATCTTCGTCCGGGTGGAAGCCGAACGTAAACAGCAGCACGGATTCGCCATCCGGCGACCACGCCGCCTGAAGCGGACGCAATGATCGGCGCTCCGGCGTGTCGTTCGGGTGCGCGGGCAGCGGCACCGCCATGGCTTCGCCGGTTTCTAAATCCACCACCAGCGGCGCGACGACGATGGGCGTTGCGGTCGTGTCGCCCGCCCACACCATCAGCCGCCCGCCGTCCGGCGACCACATCACCGGACCGATGCTCGTCACCGGGATATCGACTACGGATTCGCGGAACAAGCCCGCCACGTTTTCAAAGCTGCCCAACAACTCCGCTTCCCCGGTCTCCACGTCGGCAATCCACAAGCCGTCGTTTTCCGCGTCCGGCTGGCGGTGCAAGACGGTGAATGCCAGCATTGCCCCATCGGGCGACCACGCGATAGACGTCGTCGCGCCGGGTTCCGCCACACCCGGAACTGCGATCAGGTCGCGCGCCTCGCCTGTCGCCGCGTCCAGGATGGCAATCCGAGCGTCACCAACCGTGCCTGCCTCATCGACTACCGAGCGCTCGACGGCAAGACGGGTGCCATCGGGAGACCATGCGGGCTGGGTATCGACAATCGTACCGGGCGCTGGCGTGACGCCTTCACCGCCGAGCGCGCCCACATAGCCATCGTCCGCGAGATTTGTCCATGATTCGGACGCCACGTCGAACAGCCATAAGTCGGTGTCGTTCAGCGTTCCAAGCGGCTGGCTAACGACCGCCACTCGGCTGTTATCGGGCGACAGCGCGAACGGAATCTGATAGGAACCGGGGTCGGCGTCCATGCCGCGCGGCAGGTCTTCGGGCTTGTCGAAATAGCGCGGCTCGTCGCCCGGCTCGACCGTCGACAGCGTCAGGTAGCGATCGATATGCCCGTTGAGGCGGATTCCCGTGTCGTAGACCAGCCACGTCGCGTCCCAGGACGGCAGAATGCGCGCGCCGACGCTATTCGACAGGCTGAGACGGTTGACCGATTCGACTGTCCATTCGCCGTCCTGAGCCAGGGCGACGCTAGCCGACAGGAGCAGGCAGAGGAGGATGAGCCATCGCATGTGCATCGCGTCCCTTCGAGATATCTCCGAATGTACGCTCAACTATAGCGAATCTCGCGCCGGTCAGCCCATCTTGCCGAATTCGTCCATGATGGCTGCCGCGTACTTGATACCCTTGATGTAGTGATCGATGTGAATGTTCTCGTCGGGCGCGTGCAGGTTCGCGCCAGGATTGGCAAATCCGGTCAGGACACAGGGAATCCAGACGTGCTTGAGAATGGTTCCCTCCGCCGAAACGCCGTTGACAATCGGAAGCTCGCCGTACACATCGGTCGCCGCCGCGATGACCGCTTGCGCCATCGGCTCTTTGACGGAGATTTTGTAGGGCGGCTCGCCTGTGCCCCGCGCGATCACTTCGATGTGCCCGAAACCGTGCCTGTCGAGATGCGCGCGCAGCTTTTGCAGCGCCTTCTGCGGGTCGATGTTGGGGATCAGGCGGAAGTCCATTTTCGCCCGCGCCTCGTTCGGCACAATCGTCTTCGAGCCGGGACCCGTGTACCCGCTGACCAAGCCCGCGATGTTGGCGGTCGGCTCGTAGGCGCGCGCTTTGATCGCGTCGATGCCGTCGCGTCCGAGCGCGAACTGCTCGATGCCCCACTCCGCTTTCATCGCGTCCAGATCAACCCGCTTCACTTTTTCCTCGAGCTGCACATAATCCTCGTCCTGAAGCTCGTACAGCCCTTCATACCAGCCGTCGATCAGGATGCGGCGGTTCTCGTCCATGATCGTGTTGAGCGCGCGCACGAGATCCCACGCGGGGGAAGGCAGCAGCGGGAAATTTAACGAATGCACGTCGCTTTTCGCTCCGCGCGCGATCAGTTCCACAAACAGCACTGACTTTAAGCCGAGGTCAATATCCGGCAGTCCGGTGGACGTATCTACCGAGCCGTCGAGGCAGTGCATTCCGTCGGCGCGCAGGAGTTCCGTATGCTGCTCCACCCACGGTCCGAGATGAATGCTGCCGATTTCTTCCTCGCCTTCGATAATGAACTTGAGATTGACCGGAAGCTCGCCGCGCACGCGCAGAAATGCCTGCGCCGCCTTGTTAAACGCCAGCACGCCGCTTTTGTTGTCTGTCGAGCCGCGCCCATACAGCACGCCGTCGACGATTTCAGCCGACCACGGACCGCCATGCGTCCACGCCTCGATAGGCTCCGGCGGCTGCACGTCGTAATGCGAGTAGCAGAGCATCGTTCTGGACGAGCGCGGCGTCGTCATATGCCCGATGATGACGGGCGGACCTCCGTCAAGCTCGTGCAGGTGCGCGTCAAGACCGTCGGCGCGCATCATCCCCAGCGCCAGATTGGCGCATTCCCGCAAGCCGACATTCTGCGCGGAGATGCTTGGCTGGCGCACAAAGGTCTGCAAATCGCGCACGTACTCGTCGGCGTGCGCGTCGATATACTCGTAAATGTCCTGCATGGACGCGGTTTCCCTTACTTTTTACTGCCCTGCGAAAGCTCCCAGGCGTTGGTACGCTGCCCTGTGACGCCGGACGCATCCTGACGCGCCAGGAAGACGAATGCCGGAGCCAGATGAATCGGATCAATCCAGCGCTGCTTCAGGTCGTCGGTGTAGTTTTGTTCGGACATCGGCGTGTGCATGGGCATACCGGGCGTGATCGTATTCACGGCGATGTTGAGCGGCGCGCCTTCCATCGCCAGGCATTTCATCAGCCCTTCCAGCCCATGCTTCGCCGTGCAGTAATGCGTTTCGTCCACAAACCCCTCAATGCCGGAGCGCGACGAGACCAGAACAATGCTGCCACCCCCCGCCCGCGCCATCCGGTTCCAGACGGCACGTACCAGCAGAAACGCCGCCTGAATGCCGACGTTGACGTGCAAATTCCAGTCGTCCAGCGTGAGTTCGGCAAACGGCTTCGGGCGCAGAATGGCGGCGTTATGCACCAGCACGCGCGGGGTTCCGTACCGATCGAGCGCCGTCTGAATAGCGTGCTGCGTCGCGTCCGCATCCGAAAGATCGGCGGTAATCGCGGTCACGTCGCCGCCTTCGCGCGTCAGCGCGTCCGCCGCGACGTTCAGCCGAGCCGCCTGCACGTCGATCATGGCGACGCGCATCCCTTCGCGCGCGTAGGCGGCGCTGATCGCATAGCCCAAGCCCTGCGCCGCGCCCGTGACCACAGCGGGCTGTCCGCGCAGGTCGATCACAGCAGCCCTCGCACGAAGGTCTTGAAGCGCTCCAAACCCTCCTCAAATTCCGGCGAGGCTTTGGTGAGCGCGCCGCGAATGAAGCCCTCGCCCGCCCCGCCCCCAATCGTGCCCGGCTGGAAGATCAGCCGCGCCTCGTCCCGCGCCCGGTTGACGAACTCGCCGCTCGTCAGCCCGGTCGGGCGAATGTCGATGAAGATGTAGTACGCGCCGGTCGGTCGGGCGTAAGGCAAGCCGATCTCATCCAGCGCCTGCATCCACACGTGCCGCCGCCAGTCGTATTCCGCGAGGATCGGCTGGAACCAGTCGCGCGGCTGGCACAGCGCCGCCACGCCGCCATACTGCGACACGACCGGCGCGCAGACCATCATCGCGTGGTGAAACGGCAGCATCGCGTCGATAATCTCGGCGGGCGCGGCGAGATAGCCGAGGCGCAGCCCGGTCATGCCGAAACTTTTGGAAAAGCTGTTGATCGTCACGGTGCGCTCGCGCATTCCCGGCAGGCTCGCCATGCTGACGTGCTTCATGCCGTCGAACACGTAGTACTCATAAATTTCGTCGGAGATCACCAGCAGGTCGCGCTCCTGCGCCAGCCGCGCGATCTCGCGCAGTTTTTGCTCCGGGATCAAAGTGCCCGTCGGATTGTTCGGCGTGACGATGATGAAGGCTTTGGTCTGCGGCGTGATCGCGGCTTCCAGATCGCTCACGTCGATCTGAAACCCGGTTTCCGCCGTGGTCGCCACCGGGATGAGCGTGCTGCCCAGGATGTTGGCGTCGCGCGTGTATTCGTCGTAATGCGGCGAGGGAATGAGCGCATTGTCGCCGGGATCGCACAGGGTCATCAGGGCAACCATCAGCGCTTCCTGCGCGCCCGCCGTGACGATAAGCTCGGTATCAGGGTCGTAGAGGACGTTGTTTTCGAGCGCGAGCTTTTCGGCAATCGCGGAGCGAAGCTCCGGAATACCGCGCCACGCCGTGTACTGCGCGCGCCCACTGGTAATGGCGTTCTGCATCGCTTCCATCACGTGCGTCGGCGGCAGAAAATCGGGCGTTCCGCTGCCGAGGTTAATCAGTCCGGCAATCGGAACGGACGTCTGCTTGCCCAGCGAGCCGCGAACGCGCCGCGCGCGCTCCGAAAGATAGTGGTCGTAGTTCATACAGTTCCTTATATGCCGCCCGGAGTTCAAAACTCCGGGCTACAAGAAAGCTTGGAAGTCCCTGAAGGGACTGGTGTGAAATTCAACCCCTTCAGGGGTTTCCAGAATTCATCATTAGCCGAGGATTTTGAATCCTCGGCGGCTCCTACAAATTCACCCATCGCCGCTCGTGCCATGACTGGCGTATCGCGTCCATCACGCGCTGGCACTGGTAGCCATCCGCGAACGTCGCGCCCTCGCGCAGCGGGCGCTTCTCGCGAATCGCGCCCGTCAATTCCTCTGCCAGCGCCACGAATGACACGTTCCAGATGCCTTTGCCGATGCCCGGCAGATCGGCGTTCGGGTCGCGCACGCTCACGTCCTGAAAGTCTTCGCCCGCCCGCGCCAGCATCAGCTTTTCGTCGGCGTTCGACAGCGTGATCGTGCCCTCGCTGCCAAAAATCTGCACGAAGTTACCGCCGTTGTGCCGCGCCACGCCGCTCAGAAATACCGACGCCAGCGCGCCATGTTCCATCTCGGCGGTAAAGCTCACCTGGTCGTCGCCGGTCGCCGTCCACGCCTCGCCGGTCGTCTTGTCGCGGCGGTCGGGAACCATCGTCGCCACCTGCCCGCTGACCGCGCCAACGTCGCCCAGCCACCAGCGCAGCAGGTCGATCTGGTGCGAGCCGTTCGCGCCCAGCCGCCCGCCGCCCATCGAGTCCAGCGACCACCAATCGTCCTTCGGGCGCGACGCCGGATCGCCCCACGTGGACGAGATATTGACGATGTTGATGTGCCGCACGTCGCCAATCGCGCCATCGTCAATGAGCTGCCTGATCTTGCGCCGGTTCGGGTTGAAGCGCAGCTCGTGATCGATCATGTGAACGCGCCCAAGCCGCTCCGCGGTGTCGAGCATCGTTCGCGCTTCGTCGTCGTTCATCGCCATCGGCTTCTCGCAGACGACGTGCGCGCCCGCTTCCAGCGCCGCCAGCGTCATCGGCGCGTGGGTCACGGTCGGCGTGACCACACTCACCAGATCGACCGGATGCCTGTCGAGCATTTGCCGCCAGTCGTCGTAGGCGTTCGGCACGCCAAATTGCTCCGCGACACGCTTGGCGTTTTCCAGATGCGCGCTGGCAATCGCGACCACGTTGACGTCGTCAATCGTCCGAAACGCCGGAAGCTGCGCCTCTTTGGCGAAGCTTGAGCCGATGACCGCGACATTGATGGTCATAGCAGACCTCGCTCCCGCAGCACCTCGCCAACGGCTTCCAGATTGCGAAGTTCGGCTTCAGAGTAGTTGCGCGAGATCAGCACGCCGCTCGCGCCGCCGTCAAAGCCCGCCTGCACCGCCGCGCGAATTTCCTCCGGCGTGATTGCCTTGGTCGCGCCGCCGTCGCCCACGCCCACGCCGATGCCGGGATAGACCTTGCATTTCCCGCCCGTGTCCGCGATCAGGTTTTCCGTCCATCGTTTTACGTATTCGGGCGTGAAACCTGCCATCGGCGCTTGATCGAGCGGCGCGATGAAGTCGTTCAAGCCAAGCACCGTCGCCAGCGCGTCGTAAGCGCCCTCCGGTGTCGCGTCCGCCAGGATGTTCTTTTGCCACGCCCGCGCGAACGATGCAAAGCGCGCCCCCGCTGGCGTGTTATACAGAACCGGCTTGAGCCAGTCGGCATACTGCGCGTAATCCGACTGGTCATACTGCGCCTTCAGATAGGGATTGTAGGTGTTGATGATCTGCCAGATACCCAAGCCGACTTCGTTCGCGGGGTTGAAGAAGCGCACCAGCCCGGCAACCTCATGGTAAAAATCCTGATGCGCGTCGAGCCACATCTTTTCCCACATCAGCACTTCAGGGTAATGCAGCAGAATACGCAGGAACGAGACGAACACACCATCGCGCGGGCGCTCCCCGGCGCGCACACCCTGAAGGAAGCGATCCACCTGCTGGTAGCCGTCCATCGCGCGCTGCACGTCGATCCCGCGCGACCGCGCCTCGGCTTTGAAATAGTCGTCAAACCCGGTGGACGAATCGGCGCGCAGAATGTCCATCAGCGGGCTTTGCCGCTCGATGCCCCACAGCAGCCCGGATAGCTCGTGATTCTTAAACCAGTCCTCGATCACGCTGCGCCACCACGTGCGGTATTCGACGTTCATCAGCGACGGACGTGTCGCCGTCCGTCCCCAGTGATCCCGGTCGAGGAAGTGCGGAAAACCGGGCTGCCACAGAGGACGTATCCCCGAACTCGACGTTTCACAGTAATACGGATAGACCTTCATGCCGCGCTTGCGCGCCGCGGGAACCACGTCCGCCAGCGTGTCGAAGCCTTTGGTCAGCTTGTCCGGCGCTTTGAAATCGCGGTGAAATGTCGCCTGATAGTAATCCTCGTCCGGTTCCCAGAACGCGCCGCCCTGCAAATTGTCCGGTTCCTGCGCGCCATGATCGGGGAAGCCGTAGAGGGCGCGTCCCGCGTTGCCCCGGCTCCACGACAACGCGGAAATCAGCAGGGCGTTGACGCCCGCGGTTTCCTGAAGCGTGTCCAGAACCTTCTCGACGCCTTCGTCGACAAAGCTGATCGCGCCGATCTGAATGCCTACAAATGTGTCCGCCATGATTCTCTCTATTGATGAGCCGATTAAACCGCTAATCGCCGTCTAGTATGATTGCGAGTTGTCTTTTCTGGACGCGAAACCCCACCCTCTGCCTCCCTCCCCGAAATCGGGGAGGGAGAACCTGAACTGTCACGCTCTGTGTTTTCCCCTCCCTGAAATCGGGGAGGGGTGTCGAACTGCTCAGGGGGTCTGTGCCTACGGCACAGACTGCGGAGCGG
>CALMDI010000303.1 GCA_937864975.1 uncultured Chloroflexota bacterium
TTGCTGTCGCCCATCCGCCGGGTCCTGCCGCAGACGGGAATGGTCGACCTGTCGCCGATGATCCTGGGCATGGTGCTCCTGATCCTCATGCGCATCGTGCTGTTGCGCTGAGTCGCGTCTGGCGCGAGTCAGCCCGCAGGCCGATAATGACGGCCGTCGTCGACACCTGGGGCGATTGGCTCAGTGGTTAGAGCACTCGGTTCACATCCGAGGGGTCACTGGTTCGAATCCAGTATCGCCCACCAAAACTGCGTGCCGTGATACGCGCAAGGTCCGAGACACCAGTCCGAGGGGGACTAATGAAATCCAGGGTTCTGCCCGCGCTCGTCATCGCCGTGCTCGCCTTGCCCATGGTCGGCGGCGCCCCGGTGCGTGCGGCGGTGAACAGCCTCGGCCTGCGGGCCACGTACGACGTCGACGCAACGTTCAATTGGGCCACACGCGCGGTCAGCGTACGCACTGAGGCACACGTGACCAACCCCGGCTCCTCTGTCTCGACGGTCGCGTTCAACCTCGTGCCCCTTCGCCAGGGCAACGCCAACCTGGGCTCAGTCACGGTCAATGGCAGCGCCGTTGGTGCAAGTGCCGACGACCAGACCGTCCTCGTGCCGGTGGGCTCGGCGCTCGGCGCCGGTGACAGCGCCACCGTCGTCATCAACTACACGGCCACGATGAACTCCTCAGCCAGCGGCGAGCGCTACCTCTTCGCCCGCGCAGACGGGATCATGGCCGCCTACCGCTGGATCCCGTGGCTCGCCCGCGAGCTGCGCTACAACCGACCCAGCGTCGGCGACCCGTGGGCAACGGATCTGAGCTCCTCGGTCTCAGTCGAGATAACGACGGACCGCGTCCTGAAGTTCGCCAGCACCGGTCGTCGCGTCTCGACGAGCAACGGCGGGCTGACGCAGCGCTTCACGGCGTCGAGCGTCCGCGACTTCAACTTCACCGCCGCACCCGATTACGTGACCAGGTCGCGGACCGTCGGCAACACCAAGATCACGTTCTACTACCGGGCCCAGAACGCGACGAGCGTTCTCAACGTCGCCGCCGGTTCGCTGGCGCATTACGCGAACAAGCTGGGCTCGGCGCCGTACTCGACGCTCAACATCGGCGAGGTCGGGCCGGCGTCGCGCTGGCCGGCGATCGAGTCGCCCGGTCACTTCTGGATCCCCCGCAACGTCGCCGGCAACACGCGGTCGTGGGAGGTCGCCCACGAGACCGCGCACCAATGGTTCTACGCGTCGGTTGGCAACGACCAGGCGTACGAGCCGTTCGCCGACGAGGCGGTAGCGGACTTCATCTCGCGCGACTACCTGAACCTGTGGGCCTCGTCCCAGTGCGCGCAGAACGACCTGGATCACACCGTCTACAGCATTGGCAGCTGCTACCCGTGGGTCATCTACGTTCAGGGCAACCTGTACCTGAAGAAATACCGGACCGACGTCGGGTCAGCCGATTTCTGGCAGGGCCTGCGCAACTACTACCAGAACAACAAGTTCGGCTTCGGCGGGACGCGCGAGCTGCTGGTGACGCTCGATAACGCAGCCGGAGTCAATTACAACCACGGGGCCCGGTTCCCGAGCCTGTTCTAGACGATCGCGGCGGGCTTCTGTGGTGTCGCGGGTGGCTGCGCGCTGACCGTGATCGCCGGGGTGTACCGGCGTCGATCGAAGCGGTAGAGCCCGATGTCGATGATGGTCTTGAGGACTACCAGGAGGGCCACCGCGAAGACGGGCTGGCCGAGGCCCATGATGGCCATGCCCCCGATGATGATCGTTACGTGCAGCGCGATCATCCGTGGGTAGGGCGCGAACATCTGCACCCCCGGTGAGGTCGTCAGGTACTCGCGGCGACCCATGTAGTTGACGACCAGGTTCGCCAGGTGGCTCAGGAGAAGCGCCAGGCCCGCGATCAGCACCGTCGATTCGCCCAGCACGAAACGAAATGGGTCGAAGGCGCCGAACCCTGTGGGTGGGCCGCTCCCGAACACACCGCGCAAGTTGAGGAATACGTTCAGGAATACGCCGTGGACGAACCAGAAGATCCCGTAGTGGATCAGGAAGAACCCGGCGAGGAGGGCCTTGCCCGCGCTCCCGCTGGACCCGAGCGCGACAATCGGATTGGCGATCCGGAAGTTGCCGTACGCGTTGACCGGAGTCTGAGCTCGTGGCGGCGGCTCATCCGACGCGAGCAGGATCCGCGGTACGTTCAGGATGCCGACTATGCCGTTCTCGACCCAGTACGTGACCAGGACCAGGCCGACGTCCCAGCCGAAGAAGATGACGCCGACGATGGGTATGAGGTTGGCGGCCACGAGCAGCAGCAGCCCGAGAGTTGGCGAGCCGCGGACGTAGGCGAACCGACTGATCCAGCCGCTCGCCGCCACGCTGCTACCCCTAGTTTGCTAGCCGCCGCAGCACGGCTGGCAGGATGCCACCCTGGCGGTAGTAGTCGAGCTCAACCGGCCCGTCGAGCCGGCTGATGACCTCAATGGTGCGCTCGCCCGAATCGTCGCGGACGCGGAGCTTGACGCGCTGTTGCTGCGCCAGGCCACTGGCCAAGCCTGTCACGTCGAACGTCTCGCGGCCGGTCAGACCGAGCGACTGCCACGTTTCGCCGTGCTGGAATTGAAGCGGCAGGACGCCCATCATCACCAGATTGCTGCGGTGAATACGCTCGAACGAGCGGGCGATGACTGCCTTCACGCCGAGCAGCGCCGTTCCCTTTGCCGCCCAGTCGCGGCTGGAGCCGGTGCCATATTCGAGACCGGCAAGCACGACGAGCGGCGTGCCAGCGGCAATGTACTGCTGTGACGCCTCGTAGATGCTCATGACCTGATTGCTCGGCAGGTGGATGGTGACGCCGCCCTCGCTGCCGGGAACGAGCAGATTTCGCAGGCGAATGTTGGCGAACGTGCCGCGAATCATGACTTCGTGATTGCCGCGCCGCGCCCCGTAGCTGTTGAAGTCGCGCTTCTCGATGCCTTTGGAAATCAGATATTGACCCGCCGGGCTGTTGATCGGAATGTCGCTGGCAGGCGAGATGTGGTCGGTCGTGATGGTGTCGCCCAGGATTGCCAGCGCGCGCGCGCCCGTGATCGGCGTGATCGGCTGCGGTGCGGGCGCAAAGTCGATGAAGAACGGCGGCTCCTGTACGTAGGTGCTGTCCGGGTTCCAGTCGTAGACCGGGTTATCGGTGCTCGGAATCGCATTCCACATTTCGTTGCCGTCATAAACGTTCCCGTACTGCCGCTCGAACAGTTCCGGCGAAATGCTCCGGGCAATGGCAGCCCGAATTTCTTCCTGCGTGGGCCAGATTTCACTCAGAAAGACCGGCTCGCCATCCTTGTCCTTTGCGATAGGCTCGTGAACGAGATCAATGTCAATCGTCCCGGCGAGCGCATAGGCGACGACGAGCGGCGGCGATGCCAGGTAATTCGCGCGCACCAGCGGGTTAATACGCCCCTCGAAATTGCGGTTGCCGCTCAGCACGGCGGCGGCGACCAGATCGGCTTCCATGACGGCTTCCGCGACACGCTGCGGGAGCGGACCGCTGTTGCCGATGCAGGTCGTGCAGCCATAGCCGACAGTATGAAAGCCGAGCGCCTGCAAGTACGGCATCAGCCCGGCGCGTTCCAGGTAGTCCGTCACGACGCGCGAGCCGGGGGCGAGGCTGGTCTTGACGAAGGGCTTGCTATCCAGACCGCGCTCGATGGCTTTCTTCGCCAGCAGCCCCGCGCCGATCATCACCGAGGGGTTGCTGGTGTTGGTGCAGCTCGTGATGGCAGCAATGACGACCACGCCATGACCGACTTCCGCGCTGTGACCGTTGTCATGCACCACGGCGCGGCGGGCGAGGGCTTCGTCCGTCAGCGCAAATCCGCGCTCCTCGACCGGGATACGCAGCGCGTTTTCGAAGCTTGTCTTCATGTCGCGCAGCATGATCCGGTCTTGCGGGCGCTTCGGACCTGCCATGCTCGGCTCGACTTCCGTGAGGTCGAGTTCCAGTACATCGGTGAACACAGGATCGGGCGTGTCGTCGGTGCGGAACAAGCCCTGTTCCTTGCAGTAGCGCTCTACCAACTGGACGAGTGTTTCCTTGCGCCCGGTACGGCGCAAATAGGCGAGCGTCTCGTCGTCCACCGGGAAAAATCCCATCGTCGCGCCGTATTCGGGCGACATATTGGCGATGGTCGCGCGGTCAGGCAGGCTCAGCTTGCCGCAGCCGGGTCCGTAATATTCGACAAACTTATCGACCACACCGCGCTTACGCAGCATTTGCGTGACGGTGAGGACGAGATCGGTCGCGGTCGCGCCTTCGCGTAATTGCCCGGTCAGCTTGAAGCCGATGACCTGCGGCATGAGCATATAAATCGGCTGACCGAGCATGGCGGCTTCCGCCTCGATGCCGCCGACGCCCCAGCCGAGCACGCCCAAGCCATTAATCATCGTCGTGTGACTGTCAGTGCCGACGAGCGTATCGGGGTAGGCAAGGATTTGCCCGTCCTCGGTCGAGGTCTGCACAACTTTCGCCAGATATTCGAGATTCACCTGATGCACAATGCCGGTCGCGGGGGGCACGACCTTGAAGTTGTTGAAGACCTTTTGCCCCCAGTGCAGAAACTCGTAGCGCTCGCGATTGCGCTCAAATTCGAGGGTGGCGTTCCGCGCAATGGCGTCGGTGGAAGCGAATCGGTCGACCTGCACCGAATGGTCGATGACGAGATCGACGGGCACCAGCGGGTTAATTTCCAGCGGGTCACCGCTCAACCGCCCCATCGCGCTGCGGAGCGCCGCCAAATCGACGACTACGGGCACGCCGGTGAAGTCCTGAAGAATGACGCGCGCGGGCTTGTAGGGAATTTCAACCGACGACGTTGCCTGCGCTTCCCAGCTCGACAGCGCGACCACGTCCTCCTGTGATACCTCAAACTCGTCAAGGTTACGCAGCGCATTTTCCAGCAGGATACGGATGCTGAATGGCAGCTTGCCGACGTGCCCTATGCCGCGCTGCTCCAGCTTGTTCAGCCGGTAAATGACGACCTCGCCGTTTCCGGTATCGAATGTCCCGCGCGTCCCGAAGTGATCTACTTTCGTGCTCATGAGGTACACCTTCTCAATGATCTCTGTCCTGAACAGACAGGTCGATGCTG
>CALMDI010000304.1 GCA_937864975.1 uncultured Chloroflexota bacterium
AATTTGGCGATGCCCGCCAGCCGCGCCTGCTCCAGAAGCTGCGTGCCCATCATCAGGTTGTCATAGGCGAATGTGCCTGGGCGTTTGCGATTGGCGCCAATGCCGCCCACCGTCGCGGCAAGATGGATCACCATCGTCGCGTTGGGATGATCGGCGTACAGGCGGCGCGCGTCCTCCGGCTGGCGCAGATCATAGTCGCGGCTGCGAGGCACAACGATTTCGCCCGCGCCGAGCGATTCGAGATGACGAACCAGATGCTGCCCGACAAACCCCGCGCCGCCGGTTACGATTACAGATTGCGTTTGCCAGTGAAATGAGTCGCTCATGAGTCGGTTTCCAGGATGGTCATTTTCGCCATTGTAGCACGCGCCCAACCGCCTGCCGAGTAACGATCTGAGAAACAAAAACGGGGCAGGTGAGCAACCCGCCCCGTCCAGAGATCGATGCTGAAGCGCTTTACCTGCCGTTCGCGGCGACCGGCGCGGCGGCGGTAATCATGCTGCCCAGAATGCGTTCCATCGCCATCGTGTGGCTGCACACGTGACGGCTGTGGAAAAACGAGCAGTCGCAGTCCCACGCGCCATCGTGGTACGAGGTGTGATGCGCGCTGTTCTCGCCGTCGAAGGTGACGTCGAACGAAGCGAATTGTATGCGGTCAGTTTCTTCGGAATAGCGTTTCGCCTTCTCGACGTCGCTGACGACGTTCTGCCCCACGGCGTAGGGCAGCGGCTCACGTTTGAGCATCGGGCGAAGCAGGCGTTCCATCGCCATGACGTGCGGGCAAATGCCGTGCGCCTGATAGCCGGGACAGGTGCAGTTCCAGCCTTCGGCATTTAGCAGCATTTGATAGTTGTTGTGGTCGCCGCGGAATTGGGCATCGAGGTTATTGAAGGTAATCCGCTTGCGTTCCTGAGCGTAGCGCTTCGCCTTTTCAATCTTCCCGATCATGCCATAATCCATCTTGCGTAACCTCCTGCTGAACGGATATGAACCGGATAAAAAAGAAAACACGCGGTTTGGACGCATCCAGAACCGCGTGTTTCAAGTGGCGATTTTCAAATCTGCCGTCAGCGAGATTTTGATTCTCAAAGGTGCTGCCCTCCGCTAACTACCCTTTACTTTATGCCAAGATGAAGCGACTGTCAACAATATTAAACCACCGTTAAGCCAATGAAACACCGCTCACACGAGAAAGCAGGACGAAAGTCTTGATCTGCTTTCTGACAGCCAACAACTGACGCATAACCGGCTCTTAAAGGGGCATAATATCGGCTAAAGGGTCATTTAGCTCTTGCGCGCGATCTCCCAGGCAAGATGATTGATCTCAGGAATAATCAGCTTTTCAAGCGCCGTCTGCACGGCGTTCGGACTGCCCGGCGTCGATACGATCAGCGTGCCGCGGTAGACACCCGCCGTCGCGCGGCTCAGCATCGCCGCCGCGCCGACTTCCTGAAAGCTCAACATGCGGAACAGCTCGCCAAAGCCGGGGAGTGTCTTTTCCAGCATCCGGCTGATGACGTCGTAGGTCGTGTCGCGCGGGCTAATCCCGGTGCCGCCGTTGAACAGGACAAGCTGCACGCCCGGCATCCCTGCCAGCTCGTCCATTGCTGCCGCCACCTGATCCGGCTCGTCCTTAATCAGGCGATACGCCGCGACGTGATGTCCCAACTCGGTCATCCGCGCCTCGACGTAGTGGCGGTTCCGGTCGGTTTCCGGGGTGCGCGTGTCGCTCACCGTGACGATGGCGACTGTGACCGGACCGTGCCCTGCTTTTTCGCGATGGTCTTCCGCGCCCATCCGCTTCGCTCCCTTCGGTCGCTCTGCGAGTACTGAGGGTTGAGGATTGAGTAAAGACAATTTTGCCTATAAGTAATAATGCAGCCTATCCGTTTTCACTCATAGCTCATCGCTCAAACCTCATAGCTTTGTTACTCAATCCTGTAGCTCCCGGCGATAGCCCACGCCGCGCCCGCGTCCGCGCCGCTTGCCGGGAGCGGATCGCGGGTCGCCGCGTCCAGCGCCATGACTTCAATAGTATAGACGCCCGGCGGCGCATCCGGGTTAACGTTCAGGACGTAAGGAATTTCCCATAGCGTTCCCGGCTCCCACGTGCTCACCGGATGCCGCGCCAGCACGCTGTTGTTGGTTTCCAGCGCCGCGCCGTAGACCTGTCCGATTGAGTCGGTCAGCCGCACGCGCGGGATCGCAGTCGGCGCGGGCGTCAGCGCTTCCCAGTAGAGCGTCACGTGAACCCACTGGCTCGGCGGGTGCAGGCGGTCATCGCGCGCGCTGCCCCGCGTCACCGGCAGATGGACGCCGCGCAGCGCCAGCGAGTCGCCAAACTGCGCGTCGAGCGGATGGGCGTCGGGCGGCAGTTCGGCACGCTCCGGCTGGAAATCGTAATAGATAACCTGCATCCCGGCGGGAAAGACGGTCGTCACCGTCGCGGCGCGCTCGACGAACCACGCGGGCGCGAGCGCGTCGGCATCGGAGACTTCCGGTTGATAGCGCACCAGCCAGACGCCCTCGTAACCCTCTACCAGCGATTGGAGGATGGGCGCGTAGTCCACCTCGGCGGAAAGCTGCGGAAACACGCCTGTTACGGTCGCGTCGCCGCGATAGTGAAATCGAAACGCTTCCGCGCCCCAGTCGGGAATGACGAGGATGGTGTCTCCGGGGCGCTCGTGCGCGCTGACGAACTGCGCGGCGGCAGTCCAGTCGTCACGGGTCGCGCGGTCGAGGTCGGCAAGGACGGCGAGCGTACTGAGGATGAGGAGGGCGAGTAATGCAACCCCTCCCCCTAACCCCCTCCCCGTAAACGGAGAGGGGGGAATGTGTGGTTGCCTTGGAGGTTTCAACGGACGGATATTGAATAAGGTGACTGTACCGCCGATGAGCGCCAGCAGGGGGGGCGTAAACGGCGCGAGGTAACGCGGCTTGTAGAGGTCTGCGACGAATGCCAGCGCTATCATGCCGATCAGCCCGCTCCACGCGAGCACAAGCAGCGGAACGACGCGCTCTCGCCAGCGTGCCAGCAGCAGCAGCGAACCAACAACCAGCAGCGCCAGCACGAGAATACCGGGCAGGGGCAGACGGTGGAAAAGCGTGACGGTAGCAACTGTGCCGGGAATCTCCGCCGGGGAGGCAAAGCCGGTCGTCGTGATCGCCGCGCCGAGCGCGCGCCCGGAGCGATACACGTCCAGAACGGGCAGCGCGAACGGCAGGATCGCCTGCAGCGGGCTGTCGGCGTCGTACTGGCCGAGCAGCACGAA
>CALMDI010000305.1 GCA_937864975.1 uncultured Chloroflexota bacterium
GGCGTTCAGCGAAAATTTCAGCAGTCATACCTGGTTTGACGAGTACATGCCGCGTCTGGATGCCGTCACGCTGGACGACGCGCTTGCCGCGGCGGCGCATTACCTGCGCCCGCAAAACCGCACCGTCGGTTGGCTCGTGCCGACCGGCGACGACGAGAGCGCCGTCGAGGAGGATGAGGATGACGAATAACGCCGCGCGCTCGCTGCCCGGCTCTCATAACATCAGGCGCGTCGTGCTCGAAAACGGTGTGACAATCCTCGTCTATGAAAATCACGCGACACAGTCGGTTGTCCTCGGCGGGCTGCTGCGCGCGGGCAGCGTGTTCGAACCGCCGCAGAAAAGCGGGCTGGCAGCGATCACCGCCAGCGCGCTCATGCGCGGCACCGAGCACCGCGACTTTGATACGATCAACAGCACCCTTGAAGACATTGGCGCGGATGTGAACCTGAGCGGCGGCGTTCACCGGACGAGCTTCTGGGGCAAGTCACTGGCGGAAGATTTGCCGACACTGGTCGACATTCTGGCGGACGTGGTTCGCTATCCGGCGTTTCCGGCAGCTCACGTCGAACGACTGCGCGGCGAAATCATCACCGGGCTTCAGATTCGCCAGCACGACACGCGCTACCGCGCCAACCGCGCGTTTAGCGAAGCGCTTTACCCGCCGAACCATCCCTATTGTCGCAGCGCGCGCGGCTCGCTCCAGACCGTTCCGTTTCTGACCATTGAGGAAATGCGTCAGTTTCATCAAACGCATTTCGGTCCGGCGGGCATGATCCTCGTCGTCGTCGGCGCGGTCGATACGGACGCCGCGCTGGACACGCTTCGGACTCGGCTCGGCGACTGGCGCAACGGGGCGCAGCCGGAAGCTCCGCCCCTGCCGCCGCTGCCCCCACTCGAAACGACGAGGCGCGTCATGGCGCCGCTGCCCGGCAAAACCCAGACCGACATTGTCCTCGGCGCTGCCGGACCGCCTCGCAAAGCGCCGGATTATACGGCGGCGAATGTCGCGAACAGCATTCTGGGTCAGTTCGGCTTGATGGGGCGTATCGGCATCGTGGTGCGCGAGGAGCTGGGACTTGCCTATTACGCCAGCAGCCATCTGGACGGCGGTTACGGACCGGGACCGTGGAGTATTTCTGCCGGGGTCAGCCCGGCAAACGTCGAGCGTGCCGTGCATCACATCCGTGAGGAAGTCCGACGGCTCGCGACCGAACCCGTCGGCGACGACGATCTGGCAGACAATCAGGCTTATTTCATCGGGCATCTGCCGCTGCAATTAGAGAGCAACGAAGGTATCGCCAGCGCGATTCTCAACCTCGAGTCCTACGAGCTTGGGCTGGATTATCTCGTCAGCTACCGTGATACAATTTCCGCGCTCACCAAAGAGGCGATTCTGGCGGCGGCGCAGCGCTATCTGAATCCCGACGCGCTGGTCATCGCCGTCGCCGGTCCTGAGCCGTCGGCAGATGTCGAGGCGCTCTCAGAGGACGCCGCCACGCGCTGAACCCCTTATCGTTAAGCGAATGGAGCAGAGAATCGTGACCTTGCTATCTCGTCGTGTTATCGCAGGACTGTGCATCCTCTCGATTTCGGCGTCGCTGCTGGCACAGGAAGATCAACCCGTCACCCGCCGGGACGCCCCACCCGATCCCGCGGCGGTCGACCTGGTCGAGGTCGCCAGCGGCTTCGACCGCCCGATCTATGCAACACACGCCGGGGACGGCACTGAACGGCTGTTTGTCGTCGAACAGGGCGGCAAAATATTCATCGTCGAGAACGATACCGTCCTGGAAACGCCCTTCCTCGACATCGGCAGTCTCCTGTCGCCCGAAGTTTTCAACGGCGGTTACACCGAGCGCGGCTTGCTCGGCGTCGCGTTTGACCCGGATTACGCCACGAATGGGTTGTTCTACGTCGACTATACCGACCGCGAGGGCACGATTGTCGTGGCGCAGTACCGGGTGTCCGCGGACGATCCAAACCTTGCCGACCCGAACAGCGGTCGAATCCTGCTGGAAATTCCGAAGCCGGACGGCTATGGCAATCACAACGGGGGACACCTTGCCTTTGGACCCGACGACGGATACCTGTACATTGCCACGGGCGACGGCGGGGGCGCGGGCGATCCACTCGACAACGGTCAGAATCCCGCGACGCTGCTGGGCAAAATCCTTCGTATTGACGTGCAGGAGGATGGAACCTATACCATCCCCGCCGACAATCCCATTCAATGGAACGACGCCTTTGCGCCCGAAGTCTGGGCATACGGGCTTCGCAACCCGTGGCGCTTCAGCTTTGACGCGGCGACCGGCGACCTGTACATCAGCGATGTCGGTCAGGCAGAGTGGGAGGAAATTAACTTTGAGCCTGCCGAAAGCCCCGGCGGCGTCAATTACGGCTGGAACATCTTTGAAGCCGCCGCGCCGTTTGCAGGCGATACGGTGACCGACGACATGGTGTTTCCATTCGCGGCATATGACCACAGCGAAGGCGTCACCGTGGCAGGCGGCTATGTCTATCGCGGAAGCGCGCTGCCCGATCTGCAAGGCGTCTACTTCTACGCGGACTGGGGTTATGGAACGATCTGGGCAGCCTATCGCGATGCCGAAGGCGAATGGCAGTCGCCGGTCTTTGCCGATACCGACCTGAACGTCGCCTCGTTTGGCGAGGACGCCGCGCGCGAGCTGCTGGTCGTGGATTATAACGGGACGATTTATCGCTTCGCGCCCGCGCAATAACCGCTCTGAATGTCCGGGGGCTGTTTGAGGACAACCCCCGGACTGTGTTTGGGAATATACCGTTCTATTATTCGACTCCACACAGAACTAAACTTCGCTATAATAACATCAGCGCACTCAACGACAGTCATGCGGTGCTGGTCGAACTGGACGCGCCACAACTAAATCTGGGGGGATTATGACAAATAAGTTTGCTTCTGCGCCCGAACGCAAAAATCAGTTTACCAATCAGGAACTGGAAACCAATCTGAACGCCTTAGCCGATCATTATCGCGATTCTGACTGGCTCGTTCAATATCAGGATGACCTCTACGATACGCTCCGCGAAGCGATTTTTGTGCCGTTTCTTTATTCCCGCGCCGCCGATTTGATGTGCCGCATCATGCCGCGGATGGTCGTCGGTGACGACTTTCGCCGCTGGACGGCGCTGCTGTGGGACGCGATGCAGGACGCGCTGACGCACCAGAACGGCGAACTGCTGGCAGATATCTTCGCAAATCTTGGGTTTGGGCTGGTGATGGCGGGCGACGTTTCGCGCGCGCGCGCCAGCCTCGTGAAAGCGATGGAGCGCGCGACGAACGACGCATCTCAGGATAAGGCGCTGCTCGCCTACATTGGCTTGTTCCGTATTGAGACGTTCGACTACAGCGCTCACGTCGACGACGAGACCGTGCGGCAGGCGCTCGATCTGGCGGGAGCGGTTGGCGAACATGTGTTGACCATGCTGCTATACGGGGCGCTGTGCGGTGTCTACAGCCACCGGGGACAACTCAGCGAGGCGCTCGCCTATGGCTACACGGCTATCGGCTACTGGTATCGCACCGGGAACCACTACGAAATCGCGCGTACCGCCCTGATGATCGCCTCTGCCTATCGCAAGGTGCGGCTCTTCAGCCGCGCGAAGCAGGTGATTCAGCTTGTCCAGTCGCATCTGGATACGACGCAGGGTCCCCAGTACCGCGCGCTCACCGCCTACGAACACGGCGTTCTGGACTACTATCTGCGCGATTATCGGCAGGCGGAAGCCTGGCTGGAGTCGGCATTGCAGGGCTTCGACGCGCTCGAATGGGGGCATCAGAAAACGATGACGCGCCACATGCTCGGCTTGGTGTACACCGAAATGGGTCGGTACGACGATGCCGAGCAAGCGTTATCGCTGGCATTCCGGTCGTGGCGCAGGCTGGGCAACCGCTACGAACACGCGAATGTGCTCTACGATCTTGGCGATGCCGCCGACCGTCGGGGCGACCGCGCGCGGGCGGTTCAGCATTTCCACGCCGCCCGGACGACCATCGACACC
>CALMDI010000306.1 GCA_937864975.1 uncultured Chloroflexota bacterium
GCTGCGCGTCAAATCGGGCGTTTCGAACAAGCCCGTAGGCACCGACACGCTCTGCGGCTGACCGGGCAGTGGAGTCGCCGTGACGATGAGGACGCGCTGGGTCGCGTCGGGATCGGTCGTCATGGTGACCAGAATGGGCACGGTGATGACAATCTCGCGGCTGCCGCCCTGATTGTTTGGATTGAGCGTCGAGAGCACGGCGAACGCGACGCCGAGCGAGATCAACACGTTGAGCACGACGAAGGTAATCAGCGAGCGACGTCGCATAGCAGCCTCGTGGGAGTAGCCGGGCAAAGGCAGACCAGATAAGCCATGATAGCATCAAGTCGGAATCACGAGCAACGCGGATGGTAAGGATCGAGTTAGAAATATTGCGAGTTATGAACTGTCACGCCAGCCGTAGAGGGTATAGCGGACTCCATCTGTCCACACAGGCGTCAGCCAGCGGTCGCGCGCCGCGGGGAACTGCGCGTTTTCTGCGGCAAAGCGAGGGTCATCGCGCTGCGCCGCGTACCCCGTTTCCCAGACCAGAAGATAGTCACCTTCGGATTTCCACATTTGAAGCAGTTCACCGGGCGTCTGCCCGCGCTGAAGCGGTCGCGCCCACTGGTCGAAAAGAAGATCGGGGATACAGGTTACCGACGCGGGACAGTGATAGCTGCGCGGCTCCCACATCAGGCGCACGCGCGACCCCGGCGGCAGAGTCGCCAGCGCGCGCATTGCCCCGGCGTGGGCTTCAAGGTTCGCGTCGAGAACGGCATCTCGGTCAACCGCCGCGAACAGATACGGGATGGCTTGCTCGCGAACCGTCGCGCGCGCGGCGTCAATGACACTCAGGATCAGCGTCAACGTGAATGCCGCGCGCACGACAAAGCTCAGGTGGATGGGTTTGTCCGGCATGTGCGCCAGCGCGAAAAAGCCGAGCGCCCCGGCAGCCGCCGCCAGCGGCAGCGCCATCATCACCAGCCGCGTTTGCGCCCCGATGTCGGAGACTGCCGCGAGGATGATCCAGAATACGAGCAGCGGCGCGCCGAGCAGTAGACAGTCCAGCGCGAGACGACGGGCGCGCCCGTCCAGCCAGCGCCAGCCCACGAGGAGCAGCAGCGGCGCGGTCAGGAGCCACGGTCCGGCGGTGAACGCGAAACCTGCCCCGCTCTCCACGCCAAGCACCGTCGCCGCGATGGGCAGCACCGGAAGCTGCCACGCACCGCCTGCCGCCAGCAAGCCGCTCCCCAGAGTGCTGAAAGTCTCGCTCCGCGCCACGTCCCAGTTCAAGCCGCCGAACAGGAAGGGATAGATCGGGTTGCCGTAGAGCAGCGCGCCCTTGAGCAGCCACGGCAGCGCGAAAAGGAACGCGGCTCCGCCGAATCGAAGCCCGTTTGAAAGCGCATAGCGCGGAGCGTGCCAGAGCACATAAAGCGCCAGCGCGACCGCCAGCGCGACCGCCGTATATTTCACGCCGAACGCCAGCCCCGCGATGACACCCAAAAGCGCCAGCCACGAGGACGCGCGGGTTTCGCGCCAGCGCCCCGCGGCGACCAGCGCCGCCGCGCCGTACGCCAGCACCGCGAGATCGACGTATGCCCACCCGAGCAAGAGCCAGATGGAATGCGCGCTCAACAGGAGCAGCGCCGCCAGCCAGCCCGTTTCCGCGTTGGCGTAACGACGCGCCAGCCCCGCCGTGAGGAAAAGCGCCAGCACACCGAACCCAAAATGCACCAGCGCCGCCGACGTGTCGCGCCCGAACAGACTCATGACGACGCCGAACAGGATTTCGACCAACTGAGAAAAGCCGAAAAAGTGATTATCCGCATAGGCGGCAATGCGTCCATCCGCCAGATAACGCTGTGGCGCGACGAGGTGATAGGTCATCGCGTCCCAGGCGTGCGGCGGCGCGAGCGCGCGAACGAGTGCCAGCGCCAGCAGCGTAAGGCTGACGGCGGCGAGGAAACCCGCCCACCGACTGTCGAATCGAAGCGCCGAGACCAGTTCTCTGGTGTCGCGCAGCCAGCCGAGAAGGGCAGCGCGCAGCCCAACGGCGGTCAGTCCCAACAGCAGCCACAACACCACGCCGCGAAATAAGCCTGCCATGCCGAGCGCCAGCGCCGCGATGCCGATAATGCCAAGTCCAATGACTGCTTCGAGGGCGATGCGCTCGGCGCGGGTGAGATCGGTAAGGTCAAGGCGAGCGAGCGAGCGCCGACCGACGCCGCCCGCGACGACGAACAGCGCGCCCACCGTGGCGGCATCCAGCAGCGCGCCGCCGAACCGCAGCGCCAGCGCCGCGTCGATGGGCTTATGCACCCAGTAGTAGCCGACCAGCAGCGCCAGCACGCCGAGCAGCACAACCGCGGCTCGCCACAACATTCCCGATCCCGCGTTGGAATTCATCGAAACCCGTATCGCGACGGCTCAAATGATGTATAGTAGCGTCACCTCAGCTTACTCTACATCACCTGTTGACGCCCTTGCGATTTCGG
>CALMDI010000307.1 GCA_937864975.1 uncultured Chloroflexota bacterium
TAACCGGTCATGTCTTCCAGCGCGCGGTTGAACGAGACAAACCGCCCTTCTCGGTCGATGACGGTGATGAGCGCGACGGTGGAACTCAGAATTGCCGACACGAAATCGCGCTCGCTTTTAAGCGCGGCTTCCGCCTGCTGGCGCTCGGCAAGCTCGCGCTGAGCGGCGGTGAAGAGGCGGGCGTTGTCCAGCGCAATCGAGGCAAGCCCGGCGAGCCGGTTGAGCAGGCTGACCTCGTCGGGCGTAAAGGTGCGTCCCGGCTCGGTGAAGGACAGCCCCAGCACACCCATGACTTCATCGCCCGATTTCAGCGGCACGCAGGCGCAGGCATGGGTTGTGTCCGAAATCGGGGTTTCCAGCCGCCCTTCCCACGTCGAATAATCGTCGATGACGAGCGTTTCGCCGGTTTCCCACACGCGCCCCACGGCGCCTTCACCCCGCCGGACTCTATAGGAGTAATCCTCGAACTTGCCGATATTGGCAAACTCCATCATCACGTCTTCGCCCGGCTCGACAACATCGATGTAGGCATCCGACGTATTGAGAAGCTCGCCCGCACGCGCAAGCAGCGCGCGCAGCACGTCGGCGGGGTCGAGCCGGTTCATCAGCGCCGGGGTAATCTCGCTCAGCGCGCGCAGATATTCATTTTGCTGGCGCAGTTTTTCCTCGGTCTGCTTCCGGTCGGAAATGTCGCGCGTGACGCCGACGAGTCCGACAATTGCCCCGGTGCTGTCGCGCAGGGGCACCTTGCTCGTCAGTGCCCAGATATGGCTGCCATCGCTGCCCAACGACGGCTCTTCATGGTTGATGAGCGGCTGCCCGGATCGGATAATCGCCTGCTCGTCGGCATGATAGCGGGATGCCAGCTCGTAAGGGAAGATGTCAAGGTCGCTGTTGCCGACGACTTGATCGGGTGTTCTCCCCAGAGAACGCGCGTGAGCCACATTGTCGATGAGAATGCGACCGTCGCAATCTTTGACGTAGACGAAGTCGGGCAGATTGTCGATCAGCGTTTGGATCAGGCTGTTCTTATCCGCCAGCGCCTGTTCCACCGCCTTGCGCTGGCTGATGTCGCGGACGATGTTCTGAACGTAGAGAGGATTGCCGTCCGCGTCGCGCACGAGGCTGATGTTGATTTCAGCCGGAAAGATCGTTCCGTCTTTTTTCTGGAGTCGGCGCTCGTAAATCGCCAGCGATTCGCCCACCAGCAAGCGACCAAAGGCAGCGGTGGCTTTCGGACGCTCCCGCTCCGCGACCAGATCCCAAACAGACTTTCCAATCAACTCCGTCTCGGAATAACCGGTCATCTGAATGGCGCGCCCATTGACCTGCTGGCAATCGCCGTTCAACCCCAGAATCAGAATGGCGTCCTGCGTGTGATTGAAAAGCCCCTGGTACACCTGTAACTGCTGCTCGCGGGCGGCATTGACGGTGAGACACGTCTCAACCGTCGCTCGAAGCGCGTTGCGCTCGCGCTCAAGCTGTCGGACTGCCGGGACGAGACGGCGCGCGATCTGCTGCGCGAGCCGGGCGAGCGCTGCCTGCCGAGAAGATGAGGAAGAGGTCATCGAGACTTCTTGTGAGCGCTAATAATTTCGATTCATTACGCTTACAGTCTACCCCCGAACGTCACGGGGAAAACGTGAGGTTTTCGCGGGCGGCGGGGTGTTCGCTGCCCGGTGGAGCGGCTATACTACCGGCTGGCGAGACGTACGCTCCTGGCGGAAGACTCCATGCCTCTGGTCATCATGTTTATCCTCGGCGCCGTCATTATCGGCACCGGCGCTCTGCTCGCGCCCGCGTGGTCGACGGAACAGCCGCGCATCGGGCTGGCGGCGGCGCTGGCGCTTGGGCTGATCGTGGGCGGCGCGCTCTTCTGGGCAATGTTGTTCGGCTGGGACACGCTCTCGGTCGATTATCTGTTGTTCGCGCTGGTCACGACGATTTTCCTCGGCGGCACGCTGACGTACGGGCAGAAACGCGCCGAAGCGCGCGGCGTGTCGCTCGCCGATTTTCAGGAAGGCTGGACGGGACCGCGCGACCTGGTGTTCCTTGGCGTCGTCGCGCTGGTGTTCGTCATCCCGGCGCTTCTGCTGCCGGTGCCGATGGACACCGACGCGCAGGGATTCGGCTATCTGGCGCTGATGGCGCGGCTGGGCGGCACGTTCGATACGCTGGCGCCATTCCACCCTGAAATCACCTATCTCTACGCACCCGCCTTCACCGCGCTCACGGCGTACCTGAGCCAGCAGCTTGGTCAGGGTATCCATATCGTGCAGATGAGCGTCGGCGCGGTACTGGGGTTTGTGCTCGTCTGGCTGGCTTACGACTTTGGCTCCGAGGTGGAGAGCAAGCGGCTGGGGCGCGCGATGGCGCTGGCGATGCTGGGCGGCGTCGGGCTGTTTGCGGCGTACATGGACTCGCACTATACCACGCTGCTGGCGCTCGTCTTCGCGCTGGCGTTTTTGACCTACACGCTGCGTTTCGCGCGGCGCGGCTC
The DNA here is from genome assembly GCA_937864975.1 of uncultured Chloroflexota bacterium. Classification (GTDB taxonomy): domain Bacteria; phylum Chloroflexota; class Anaerolineae; order Aggregatilineales; family Phototrophicaceae; genus ZC4RG36. Next base: position 2,501 of record CALMDI010000307.1, read on the forward strand.
GTGGCTGGACGCGGTGGCGGCGGGCTTGATGCTCGGCGCGACCGCGCTGTCGCATCCCGACACCACGATTATCCTGATTCTCGGCTACGTACCGTGGCTTCTGACGATGTGGCTTGGCTCGCCAAAACCGACGCTGCGCCGCTGGCTGGTCATGGCGCTCGGCATCCCGGCGCTCGCCGTCGTCGCCATTTCGCCGTGGCTGCTGAGCATCCGCCCGCTGCTCGGCTCGGATATCACCTCGCCTTTCGAGCGCGATCCATCCTACTGGCGCGTGATGATTTTGTATCACGGTATCTGGCTCGTGCCGGTGGCGCTGATCGGCGCGGTCGTAGGGCTGCGCCGCCGCTCGCCGGTGGCGATTCTCGCGGTCGGCTGGCTGATCCTGATTCTCGACTTTTCCACGACAGGCATTCTGGAGCGGCTCGCGCCCTGGCTGGTCGCGCCGATTCTGCGTTACGACTACCCGTTCAGCATCGCGTGGCATGGTCCAATTATTCCCTACGCGATTCTGGGTGGCATCGGCTTGCTCTGGCTGTGGGATCGTCTCGGCGCGCGGGCAGACGCGGCGCTTCACCGCTACGCCTACGCGCTTGGCGGCGCGGTCGCGGCGCTGGCAATTCTGGCGGCTGCGCTCGCGCCGTCGCTGCTGGCGCTCAGCCGCGACCGGATCGGGTTCTACGGGGCGTTCGCCTCGCACGACGACGTGCGCGCGATGACGTGGCTGAAAGAAAACGCGCCGGAAGACGCGCGCATCCTGAATTATCCCGCGCCGTACGAAGGCGACTGGGTGCCGGTCATTTCCGAGCGCGACAGCGTGTACTTCCGCCCGCAGCCCTTCTTTCGCGGCACGGAAGCTGCGGAAGCGGAACAGGCGCGGCTGCGCGCCTTCTG
>CALMDI010000308.1 GCA_937864975.1 uncultured Chloroflexota bacterium
GTTGCAGTCGTTATTAATCAGGACGACAGTATAGCCGCCTGCTTCGACGGTGTCCTGCACGCCGCGCGCCACTTCGGGCCAGAAGGGATTGGTGATGTCGGGAATGGACAGGGCGATCATGAACGTGCGCTCGGAGCGCAGGCTCCCGGCGACGGCGTGCCGCTCGTAGCCAAGCTGCTGGACGGCGTCAATCACGCGGTCGCGTGTGGCGTCGCGGACGAGCGCTGTATCGCCATTGACCACGCGCGCGGCAGTGGCTTTCGATACTCCGGCGAGGTACGCCACATCTCTCAAGGTCGGACGTTTATTAATCAAAAGAAGTACTCTACACGAAATGAGACCGGTCTCATTTGTATCAAAGTAACCTGTTTTGGGTATTCTGTCAATCGTGGCGATTTTAACCAGGGGAATCGCGGAGCACGTGAGAACGCCTCGGTTGCCGTTACCAACTCACGCGCTCTGATTTTAGGGTTTCGCCGCCGGGGTGCTGGTATTGGCGCTCTGGGCTTGCAAATGCGGATTCAGCGGCAGTCCAAGCTCGCGGATTTTCGCCGTCAGGTTTTGTTTTGCCAGCGGAATCAAATTCACCGGAAGATGCTCGATCACCACGTAGCCATCGGGCTTCGCATCGTACAGGCGGCGCAGGACGGTGGCAATATCCATCATACCCAGACCGATCACGGTTTCGGAAATATGGACGACGAACCGGTCTTCGAGGTAGTAATCCTTGAGGTGAACGGTCGCGATATAAGGCGCGAGCAGGTCGAAGAGATGGTTGATGAGCGGCGTGGGGTTAAAGGCGGTCGGCAGATCCCCGACGAAGTTGCAGGGGTCGAGGTTGAGTTTGAGCCGCTGCGAGCCGGCACGCTCGATGACGCGCCGGATGACTTCGGCGGAATAGAGCGTGGTCGTAACGTGGGTTTCCAGCACGACATCAACGCCGCTTTCTTCGGCGGTTTCGAGGATTTCGACGAGGCTTCTGACCAGACGATCTTCGGTCTCTGGCTTGTAGTTGTCGGGGTGGGGTACCCAGTCGCCGCGCGGGCTGAGGCTGGTGGGACGCACGCCCGATTCCGGCACGCCCATTTTCGATGCCAGCCTGACCAGCGCGCGCGCGCCTTCGACGCCCGCTCGACGGGTGCTTTCGTCAGGCGAGACAATGCAGGGATAAGGTCCCCACAATTGCATGAAAGGCATGTTCTGCTCGGCAAAGATAGCTGGAACGCGCGCGGCGGTTTCATCCGAGATGGCGCGGGCGGGAACAGTGAGGTGCGCGCCGAGACCGTGGAAGCCAAGCTCCGTCGCCCAACGGATTTTGTTATAGTCCACGTCGCTCAAGTCGCTGGCGATCAGTCCCAGAAGACCTATTTTCATGTTTGACGAACTCAGCCTTTCACGCCGCTGAGGGAGATACCTTCGACGAAGTAGCGCTGCGCGAAGATATAGACGATGAGCACGGGCAGCATGACGACCACGGACGCCGACATGACAAGGGGCCAGTTCGTTTGCCGAAACGCCGACGTAGACGAGTTGAAGTAGGCAAGCCCAAGCTCCAGCGTTCGCATTTCGGGCGAACGGGAGATGAGCAGGGGCCACAGCAGGTCTGTCCACGTGCCCATGAAGGCAAAGACGGCGAGCGTGGCGAGGGCGGGTCCGTTCAAAGGCAGAAAGATGCGGCGGTAAATCGTAAATTCGCTCGCGCCGTCGATACGCGCCGCTTCCTGGTAATCGCGCGGTACGCCCAGGAAAGCCTGGCGAAGCAGGAAAATGCCAAAGGCGCTGGAAATCCACGGGATGATGAGACCTTCATACCTGTCGATCCAGCCCAGACCGAACACGATCAGGAACAGCGGAATGAGCGTGACCTGATAGGGAATCATCATCGTGCCCAGGTAGAGGATAAAAAGGATGTCGCGTCCGATGAATTTGAGGCGCGCAAAGCCATAGGCTGCCAGCGAGCAGATGACGACCTGACCGAGAACGGTCATCAGAGTCACGAACAGGGTGTTCAGGATGTAGCGCCCAAACGGCACCAGCGTGAACAACATCTGGTAATTTTCAAAGTTGAACTCGTCCGGGATGAGCTGGGGTGGATACTCAAAGGTCGAATTCGGTTCCTTGAGGGACGTTGTGACCATCCACACGAACGGTACAACCATCGTCAGCGTGACGACGATCAGCACGGCGTATCCCAGAATCTTCAGTGGAATTTGAAACCGGTTTGTGCTTCCAGCCACGCGAGTTTCCCCTTAGAACGCGGTTTCATCGCCCTGACGGCGGCGATACCAGACCTGAATCAAGGTGGCGATAAAAATGACGCCAAATAAGACCCATGCCTGCGCGGCAGCGTAACCAAAATCATATGCCTCAAACGCGCGCAGATAGATATGATAGACCACCACGTCGGTCGAGCCGCGCGGTCCGCCGTTGGTGATGACGTAAATCGGTGAGAACACCTGAAACGACCCGATCACCCCGGTGACGGCGAGAAAGAACGTCGTCGGCGCGAGCAGCGGCAGCGTGATTTTCCAGAATCCCTGCCAGCGGCTGGCGCCGTCAATCGATGCCGCCTCGTGAAGCTCCTGCGGAATCGCCTGAAGCCCCGCCAGCCAGATAACCATCTGGAAACCAAGCCCTTTCCATATGGCGATGATGACGACCGCGATCATGGCAGTGTTGGGATCGCCAAGCCAGTTGACGGGCGCGAAGCCAAACTGCTGCAAGACGTAATTCAGAATGCCGACCTGCGGGTCAAGCAGCGTAATCCAGACAATCGAGACGGCGACCCACGACGAAATCACCGGCATAAAAAAGAGCGTTCGGAAGATGTAAATGCCTTTAAGTTTCTGGTTCATCACCAGCGCGACCAGCAGGCTGACCGCCATACCGCCGGGGACGAACAGAGCCGTGAAGTATGCCGTGTTCCGCATGGCTGCCCAGAAGCGCCGGTCGCCAAAGAGGAACTGGTAGTTCTCAAGCCCGATGAAGAGCGCGTTTCGGGGATTCGGCTGACGCCAGTCGGTAAAGGAGAGATAGAGGCTGAAGACCAGCGGGATCGCCACAAAGATGAGCAGGTGAACGAAGGACGGCAGGACGAAGAAATATCCTGCCCGCTCGTTCGAGCGGCTCCAGAAGCGCTGCCAGAACGTCCGTTTTGAGGGGGTATACGTGTCGGCTGCGCTTAGCCTGCGGGGGACATCCATGCATCGCTGCCTTCTGGGAGCCGCCGACGAACGACGGCTCCCACCTCAGTAGTGAGTTTACTGGCGCTGAAGCTCGCGCTCGATCTCTTCAACCGCGAGATCGACTTCTTCCTGAATGTCGGCGCCCGCGAGGATGTTCTCCATCATCAAATCCAGGCGCGGTTCGACAATGCCGAAGAAGCTGTAGCGCGCATTCGGGTCGGTCATGGCATCATTCGCTTCTTCGACGAACACGGCTTCGATGTCGGGCCACGCCGACAGAGCGGGCGCGGCTTCGGCAGCGGCGGCGTTCGCGGAAAGCTCGATGCCGGTGACGACCTTCGAGTCCTGAAGCGCCGGTCCGGTCGCGACTTCGATAAACCGGCAGGCAGCTTCGAGCTTCGCGGGATCATCGGCGACGGCGGCGTTCACGACCCAGCCATCTTCAAACACAATCGTCGCATCGCGCGCGCCGACCGGATAGCCGACCACGGCGACGCGACCCGGCTCGTAGTTTTCCTGAAGCTGCAAGCCCACCAGCTCCCAGTGACCGCGTGGGAACATGGCGACTTCGCCATCGAGGAAAACCGCCGGGAAGGCGCGTTCCTGAACCATCTGCTCCAGCGAGCCAAGCTCAGGCGCGACACGGTAGGTATGAATCAGATCGCGCAGGAAGGTGATGGCTTCGATGGTTTCCGGCGAGTTCAGGTAACCGTCAACCGTCGTGCCATCCGGCGAAATCACGTCACCGCCGAATGACCAGACCCAGGGGAGATTTTCGAGGACGAAGAACTGACGCACGCGGACGCCGTACTGCACGATGTTGTCCGGGTCGAAGTCCGGGTCTTGCGCGTTGCGCCCTTCGGCGTCCAGCGTCAGCCGCTGCACCGTGTCGAGGAATTCCTCGACCGTCCAATCGGACGTGGGCGGCTCGACGCCCGCGTTGGCGAAGGCTTCGGGGTTGTAATACATGACCATTGGCGTAAAACCGTTGGGCACGCCGTACACCGGACCATCGGGTCCTTCGGGCTGGTGAATGGCGAGAATGGCGGGTGTGAAGCGATCCA
>CALMDI010000309.1 GCA_937864975.1 uncultured Chloroflexota bacterium
GCGAGTCGATGGCGCGCACGCCGCTGCTGTGGGGCGGGTTTGCCAGCCGGGTCGACGTGGTGACAGACAACGGCGCGCAGCCTCTGGACTGGGACGCGGTGCAGGCAGCAGCCGAAGCGCAGTCGTGGTCGGCGCTACCGGGTGGGCAGGCAGGCTGGGGCTTCGTCAAGCTGGCATTCGAGCGACCGGATCAGGCGATGAGCGGGCTGGCAGTGCTGATGTCGGGCGCGGCGGCGTTTGCCGACACCCCCACTGTTGTACCGGACATCACGAATGGAAGCGAGTTCCGCGACTGGTTCGAGCCGGTCGCCGGGAGCGTCGCCAACTTCACCACGCTCGGCGGTGACCCTGCCGCGGCGATGGCGTCGCGCGGGGCGTCGGTGGCGGAAATCGGGCTGCTGCCAGAAAGCCGCTGGCTGTTGAATCTGGAAGGTTTGACACGGCAGGAGTCGGTGAAGTTTGGCTATCCCGAATACCCGCTGGTGTTCGACTTCCCGCTGGCATGGTGGGAGGACAATACGACAACGGTCGAGGAGCAGCAGGCGACCGATGTTCTGCGGAACTGGCTTCGCTCCGACGCGCAGCAAGCTGCGACTGTTCGGTTCGGGCTGCGTCCCGCGTCTGGCGTTGTCACCGAGGGCGCGGCATTGTTCGAGGCGGCGGTGCCCTATGGCGTGCAGCTTGCCCCGGAATTCGCGGAACCGGTCGTCGGCTTGTCGCGCACCGAGGCGCAGCGGCTGTTGCAGTGGTTCAACTCGCTGCGGTAAATCCACCGAAAGACGGATGAGACGACCGCGAAAACTCGCTACGCTGTTGGAGAGCTATTGACAATAACCGCCTCATCGCCGGGTGAGGATTCAAGATCAGGAGTGACAACGATGAACCGACAGACGCTCAGTCTGTGGCTGCTGACTGTTTTGATAGTAGTTCTTACCGCGTGCAATCCGGGCAGCGGCGTGGAGCCAAGCTCGACGCTGGTCAGCCAGTCGGCGGGCTGCGCGCCAAACGCGGTGCAGGTGTCGATTATCTACGCGCCGGAATCCGAGCAGTACATGCCGCGCGTGATGCAGGACTTCAACAACGCCTACGTGCAGGGGCGCAACCCGGTGACGGGGCAGGCGCTGGCGAGCGGCGACCCGCGCATCTGCGTTACCGGGCGGAATGCCTCGTCGGGAACTGTGATGCAGGGCATCGTCAATGCCATCATCGCGCCCAACAACGCCAACGTCGAACGCCCCGTCATCTTCGAGCCGTCGGTCAGCCACTGGCTGGCGCTGGCGAACTATCAGAGCGGGCGCGAAATCTTCGACCTGACCGAAGCCCAACCGACCGCGCTCGCGCCCGTCGTCATGGCAATCTGGGAAAGCCGCATTCGCGCAATTCAGGAGACGGTGGGCTACGAGGAGATCGGCTGGGAAGAGTTACTGGGCGTTCTCAACAGTCCGAACGGCTGGCAGGACTACGGCATTCCCAACGGGCGGCGCACCGTCTATTACGGACATACCGACCCGTTTGTCAGCTCGACCGCGCTCTCGACGCTGATTGCGGAGTTCTACGCCAGCGCGCGCGCCAACGGCTTCACCGGCAGGCGGCTGACGCTCGAACAGGTCAATGACCCCGACGTGCAGCAGGGCGTTCGCAACATCGAGCAGTTGATCCGTCATTACTCGACCCGCACGACCGAGTTCCGCGAGTACATCGCCCAGGGACCGGAATACCTGGACTTTGTCGCGCTGGAAGAAAACGACCTGATCTACATTAACCGTGGGATGACGGACTACGACCCGCCCGAACGGCTGGTCGCCCTCTATCCGAAAGAAGGCACCTTCTGGCACGAGCACCCGATGGCGGTGGTCAACGCCGATTGGGTAACGCCGGAGCAGGCAGACGCCGCCCGCGTCGTGATCGACTACGTGCTGACGCCGGACGTACAGCGGCTCATCATGGAGCAGGGCTTCCGCCCGGCGAACCCGGATGTCGAGCTTGGCTTCCCGTTTGTCGAAGAGAACGGCGTTAACCCGGAAGGTCCGGCGACGGTGCTGGATGTGCCCGCGCCCGACGTGATCGCGGCGGCGATCGTGAGGGGCAAAGGACGTCTGCCACCACGACACCCCCACGGTGATAATAAGCGGGAGTAGCGGGGCGTAAATCGGCAGGTGGATGAGGAGCAAGGCGCCCGATTGCAGTGATGCTGG
>CALMDI010000310.1 GCA_937864975.1 uncultured Chloroflexota bacterium
CGAGCAGCCGCTGGAAACGCATAACGGCTTCCTCGTAATCCCAGTAGGTCATCGCGGCGGCGCGCTCGATGCGCTTGCCGGAAACGCGAAAGCCATCGTCTTCACGACTGATGTCGAAGTCGAGGTCCTCTTCCGGCAGGTCGTACACCGGCATTTCAAGCGCGGGCGGCGCAAGCTCGACCGGCAGCGCGTTCATCGCCTCGAACACCCGATGAATAAGCGTGTCGATTCCCTCATGCGTCGCCGCCGAAATCGCCAGCGGCTCGACGCCGCGCGCGCGCAGGGACGCCTCCAACGCATCCCAGCGCGCCTGCACATCGGGCAAATCCATCTTACTCAGGACGACGATTTGCGGCTTCTGACCGAGCGCCTCGTCGTACAGAGCAAGCTCCTGATTGATCTGGTTGTAGTCTGCGAGCGGGTCGTCGCTCGCACCATTCAATAGGTGAATGAGCAGCTTCGTGCGCTGGACGTGACGCAGAAACGAGTGTCCCAACCCCACGCCCATGTGCGCGCCCTCGATCAAGCCGGGAATGTCCGCGACGACGAGTGAATCGTCGCCGCGCATGACGACGCCTAGATTCGGTTCCAGCGTCGTGAAGGGATAGTCGGCGATCTTGGGACGCGCATTGCTGATGACGGAAAGCAGCGTCGATTTCCCCGCGTTCGGGACGCCGACGATGCCGACGTCCGCGATGAGCCGCAGTTCCAGCACCAGCCAGCGTTCTTCCCCCGGTTCGCCCTTCTCCGCCATGTGCGGCGCCTGATTGGACGACGTGGCGAAATGCTGGTTGCCGCGCCCGCCGCGCCCGCCCCGCGCGACGACAAACCGATCCCCGCCGCGCACGAGGTCTGCCAGAATGTCGCCCGAAGCGACGTCGCGCACGACGGTGCCGGGCGGCACGCGCACTTCGAGGTTTTCGGCGCTGGAACCGGTCTTGCGCGACGAGCCGCCGCGCGCGCCGTGACCGGCTTTGAAGTGAATTTTCCGCTCAAAGGGCGCGAGCGTGTTCAGGCTTGGATCGACCAACAGAATCACGTCGCCCCCGCGCCCGCCGTCGCCGCCCGCGGGACCGCCCTGGGGCACAAATTTCTCGCGTCGAAAGGCGACGATGCCATCGCCGCCGTTGCCGCTTTGCACGTAGATTTTGATTTGATCGATCATCGTGTGCTTCTGTTCGTCCGAATGCGCGTTAAAAGGACACGCCTGCCGTCTGAGCGGTTCACATTATACACGGGGTTCAATGGGTCGCGGGAAAACGCAACGAAGTGGAAGGGTGCGAGTGCAAAACGTTCTTTTAACTTTTCACTTTTGACTGAAATCAGTGATCGCGCCCGATTTCGGTCGGCATCCGGCTCAATTCGCGGATGCGGCGCGCGGCGCGATGCCTGCCCCAGCCGAGCGGCAGTTCCTGAATAAACTCGTCAATCTTCCAGCGCTCCATGACGGGATCGTAGCGCATCTGGAAAACCACGGCACAGTCGCCCAAATCCTGCGTGGCAATCCGTTCGTGACGGCGCGCGTCGTAGGTCGCCATGCGCCGCTGCGCCTGCTGATCGACCACCAGACAGCGCTCACCGTCTTCCGAGAACTGGCGCACGGTGACCTCGTGATCGGCGCGCAGCACGCCGATTCCGCGCGGAAAACCCGCCGCGCGATAATGCGTGAGAATCGCCTGAAACCGCTTTAGATATGCCCCACTGAAAACCATCGAGGCGTCTTTCGCCTGCGCCTGCCACGACGACAGCATGTGGTCTTGCAGCCAGCGCGCCGCCGCCAGGTAATCCTGACGCACCTGTTTCACGACCTCGTCAGGCGCCATCCATTCCGCTGCACGCGCGACGCCCGCCTGAACACGGCGCATTTTATTTCCCCAGGGAACCTGTCCTCGACGTTTCATCGTCACCCGGAACACCAGTCAATAACCGAAGCGATGAGCAGTAGCAATTCGCCAGAGCAGAGCGGTGCGACTTGGCGCTGATTGTCCACGCTCATTCCCGACTTTACCAGCCCGCGCGGTCGTTCGCAACCGCGGGATAGGTTGAATTATAGCCGATGGCGTCAAGAGCAGTTGATGCGCGGGTTAAGGGGTTAAGAAGCGGCTTCGCGAGCCGCCTGCTGCTGGAACGCATACCAGACATAATGGCGCAGGCGCGAGAGACTCAGCGGGCGAGCCAGATAGGCATCGACACGCGCAACGCTTAAACCGAGGGATTGCTCGTCCAGAGACGTGTCGTCGTCGCCGAGAACAATCGTCAGGGGCGATTGCAGGCTGTCAATCTCGCGCAGGCTGGCGAGAATTTGCCAGCCGTGCATGTCGGCAAGCTGCAAGTCCATCACCAGCAGATCAGGCTGCAGGTCTTCGAGCAGTTCCAGCGCATCGCGCCCGCTGGTCGTGCCGTGAACATCCATCTTCATTTCGGCGAGCAGCTTGATAACCGGCAATGCGTGATCTTCCGTGCGGCACGCCACGACGACGCGCTTGCCCTCGGTCAGCGACGTGTCCGTCTGGGCGGCGATGATCGAGCCGAGGTCGAGCAAATCGGCGGTTTGAGCGGTCTTGACGACGCCGCTGTCGGCGGGCAGATCGAGAAATGCAATCACGGTGGCATCGAACTCGCCGGGGATCGCCGTCTGAAGGTGACTCAACGCCTGCTCCGTATCGCGCAGGTTGCGAAACGGCATCCCGTTGCGCGAAAAAATGGCGACCAGACTGCTGGTGATCTTTGCCTCGTAGCTTGTCGCCAGCCCGGTCGCGTTGAGCAGGTGACGCGCATAATCAAGCTCGGTTTCCGGCAGCGTGGTATTGAGATAATAGCCGCGAATGCGATCCGACGTGCGTTCCTGAATGCGCGGCTCCGGGACGAAGCGGCGGCGCTCTGGCAGCGCGTATAACCAGACAAACCCGCGGTTGTAATATTCCACGCTGCCCGCGGCTTTCAACCGGTCAAGTTCGTCGTCGTGAATGGGGTGCGCGAAATCAGAATTCCGGTACGGGCGGACATGCCCGCTCAGCAGTTCCTGAACGTGCGTCTCCGTCCACTGGACGACAAACGTGCCATCGCCCAGCACGAAGACGAGATACCGGGGAACGGCAGCGCCGTTAGGACTTCGCTTCATCGCCAACGGCGCGGAACCTCGCTGTCCGTATTCGCTCTGCTGTCGCGCTTAAGCGTCCGGTCATAGCAGACTTTGCAGGTTGCATCGGTCGCCGCCTGTTAATGCATTAAAGCTTGACAAAGTACGATGCCGCCGCGCGGTCGATCAAATCTTTCGTCAGAGTCGGCGGGCGGTTCAGATAGGTGGAAATGTCGATCAACTGCGAGACGATGTCGCGCGGATGGACGGCGCGCAGCGGGCGATCATGGTTGATGTACCATTCCTTGAGCAAATACGCCAGCGCCTGCTCGTCATATTTGATGCCCTTGCCGATGCAGACGCGCCGGAAAATCTCGCGGAACTGGTCGTATGTTGGGTCGCCAATCTCGATCTTGTGACGAATGCGGCGCAGGAAGGCTTCGTCCACGAGGTCGCGCGGGTCGAGGTTGGTGGAAAAGACGATTAACACGTGGAACGGAACCTCAATCTTGCGCCCGGTCGCCAGCGTCAAAAAGTCGACGCCCTTTTCCAGCGGCACGATCCAGCGGTTGAGCAGGTCGCGCGGGCGCACCTGCTGGCGTCCGAAATCGTCGATCAGGAACATGCCGCCGTTCGATTTCACCTGAAACGGCGCTTCGTAGTATTTATTGGTGTCGTCGTAGACAAGGTCGAGACCCGCCAGCGTCAGCTCGCCGCCGACCATAATCATTGGGCGGCGAATGCGAATCCAGCGCGGGTCGGTCACAATGCCGGTGCCAATTTTGAACTTGTCGATGTCGTCGGCAATCTCGTGGTTCACCCCGTCAAACACGCGCACGACCTGCCCGTCCACGTCGAACGCATAGGGAATCCACATATTGTTGCCCAGCACCATACGTCCAATCGTCTCCGCGACGGTCGTCTTGCCATTGCCGGGCGGTCCATAGAGAAAAATCGAGCGCCCGGAGTTGATCGCCGGACCGATGCGCCCCAGCATCTCCTCAGAGATCACCAATTGATTCATCACCTGCTGAAGCTGATCGTGCTGGACTAACAGCTTTTCGCGGTTCTGCTCGCCAATCGAGCGCACGTAACTATCGAGCGGAACCGGCGCGGGACC
>CALMDI010000311.1 GCA_937864975.1 uncultured Chloroflexota bacterium
TATTCGCGCCGTCGTCGTGCTGAGCGACGGCGAGGACACCGGAGAGCGGGGCATTACCCTGAACGATGCCGCCTCGGCAATCGCCGCCAGCCGCGACTCGCTGAATCCGGTCATCGTCATTCCGGTCGCCTACGGCCCCGACGCGGACATCAACGCGCTCAACAGCATCGCCCGCGCCAGCCAGACGCGCGTTGTCAGCGGTGACCCGGAGAACATCCGGCAGGTGCTTGAAATCATCAGCAGCTACTTCTAGCGGCTCGCTGGTTAAAGACGTGAACGAAACGGGGCGGCTCGTGGTGAGCCGCCCCGTTTCGTTCGAGGTGTCGATTGCCGCTATATCCGCCGCCAACCCGCGCGTTGCTGTTCAAGAGAGATCGGAGTTGAGACGTTTTAGGATGCGAAAATAGCGCTCAGCGCGAGGGTGAATCCGGGAAGCATCTCGCCGCCGTCGAGCGTGTCATCAATGCCGAGGATGCGAACAGGCTTCCCCGGCTCGTATACTTCCACCTGCTGATCCTTCGGGTAAACCGCCCAGACAACCGTCCCCGCCGCGAGGTAATTCGCGATTTTAAGACGCAGCAGGCGTTCCTGATCTGTTGGCGAGACCACCTCGACGGCAAGATCGGGCGCAAGGGGGTTGTAAGTCTCTTGCGATAGCTCAGCTTGCCTCGCTTTTGACATAAACGCCACATCAGGTGCATAGCGTTCTCCAAAGACCATAAAGCCGCCGTCTGCGCCTGTGAGATGTCCAATCGAGTGTTGGAGCAGGTAAATAAAAAGATAGCCTAAAATACGGGCGCCGAACTGTGACGTAAAGGAGCTTGTTGGCACTTCGACAATTTCTCCCCCGACGAACTCAAACAGCCGATCCGCGTTTTCCGGTCGGTTGACGAATGCTTCAAATGACTCAATCGTCGTGGTCTGGACAGCCATACTCAACTCCGCGCTTTGTATCTGAAATTATGCGCTCTCTCCGCGTCAGTCGCAATGGGCGCTGTGGCGCGTATGTCCTCAAGGGTGCGTTGCGCCGCCTGCCGCGTCCAGTATAATCGGGGATCAGCGCACTGTGCGAACATGTCGGCTTTGCACCGTTTGATGAATCGGCAGGCAAGGGGCATTGGATCGAGAACGGCAGGAACAGCAACCGCTGCCTTCGACGCTTTACACCGAAGCGTATTTCCGCACCGCCTGTGAAGGCTACGACGAGTTTAATGCCAGCGAAGGCGAGCAGTTATCCCGGCGGTTAGCGTCGGCGTTTTCGCTTGCCGCCGTCAAGCCCGGCATGAAAATCCTGGACGTGGGCTGCGGGCGCGGCGAGATATTGCGCCATGCCGCCCAGCTTGGCGCGGACGCCTTTGGCATCGATTATGCCGAGGTGGCGGTCAACCTGTCGCAGCAGGTCATCGCGCCGCTTAACGGCGTCACGCCGGGCGAGATGGGCGTCGCGCAGGCGGACGCGAAAAAGCTCCCCTTTCCCGATCATGCCTTTGACCGCGTGCTCATGTTTGATGTGGTCG
>CALMDI010000312.1 GCA_937864975.1 uncultured Chloroflexota bacterium
CGCTCGTCGTTGAACGCCCACAGGTCTTCAAGTGAGCCGCCGCCGCGCACGAGCAGAATCACGTCCACGCCGCCGTACTGGTTCATGCGCTCGATGGCGACGCAGATTTGCGGCGGGGCATCGTTGCCCTGCACGAGACACGCGCTGAGGACGACGGTGACGATGGGAAAGCGGCGGCGGAGAACCGTCTGCACGTCCTGAAACGCGGCGGCGTCTGCCGACGTGACGATGCCGATAGCGCGTGGGAACAGGGGGATTTGCCGCTTCCGCTCCTCGGCGAACAGCCCCTCCGCGTCGAGCATCGCCTTCAGCCGCTCGAACTGGCGATACAGGTCGCCCACGCCGAGCGGGCGAAGCAGGTCGGCGTAAAGCTGGTAAGCGCCGCTGGCTTCGTAGACGCTCACGTAGCCGTGCAGCAGCACGGAGTCGCCGTTGCTCGGCGTAATCGTCTGCCGCTCGACGCTGGAGCGCCACATGACGCATTTGATCTGCGCGTTGGTATCCTTGAGCGTGAAATACCAGTGTCCCGACGCCGCGCGCGACAGGTTCGAGATTTCGCCCGTTATCCAGAGGTCTTGCAGATTATCGTCGGTCTCGAACAGTTCGCGCAGGTAACGGGTTAAATCACTGACCGAATAGGCGTCGAGCATCCAGCAGTCCTTTGATGTGCAGGCGTGAACATTATACAATTGTGCTTGTCTTTTTCCGAAACCAGCGAGGGCGGGTCGTATGGCATATCTGAACAAGCAGGAGCGTGAGCGGCTCCGCAGCGATCTCATGACGATGAGCTACAACCAAGCAAAAGGCAGGATAAACCGCATGGACCCGAAGGGTCGCCTGCGCTACTGGCGCAACGCGCAGCGTGTAGGCGAGTGGCACACGCGGTTTGATCTGGAAGGGCTGGGCACGACGGTGACACTGGTCGAGACCCCGCAGCCGTCCGCACCGGACGAAAACCAGATCGCCAAGCGCAAGTTTGATCTGGTCGACGTGCGCGTGGATGCCCTGCCGGGGAACCGCACCTAGAGAGGAACGCCATGCTGCGAACATTTCCACAGACCCGCGACAGCCGTCTGATAACGCGGCTGGTCGGCGTCGCCGTGTTCACGCTGCTGACGGTTGTCGCCGCGCGGCTGAGTGTTCCGATGGAGCCGGTACCATTCACGCTTCAACCGCTGGCGGTGCTGCTGGCGGGCATGGTGCTGGGCGGGCGCGACGGCGCGCTGAGTCAGTTTGCGTACCTCGCGCTGATTGCCGCCGGTCTACCGGTGGACGCACGCGGGCTGGGGCAGGCGGCGCTGTTCGGTCCGACAGGCGGCTATTTACTGGGATTCGTGGCGGCGGCGGGGGTCACAGGCTGGCTGGTCGAAAAAGGGACGGCGCGGCTGTGGCAGCGCTGGCTGGCGGGCGTCGTTGGGGTCGCGGTGATTTACCTGTTCGGCGTACCCGTGCTCAAGCTGGTCACGGGCTTGGAGTGGTCGGCGGCGTGGACAAGCGGCGCGGCGCTGTTCATCGTGCCCGACTTGGCGAAGGCGCTCATTGCTGCCGCAATTGCCGAGGGCGGGCGGCGCGCGCTCCTGCGTAATCTCTAACGGAAGCGAAGAAACAGAGTTAACGCAAAGGCGCAAGGAGGCAAAGACGCGAAGGAAATTATAGAAAATATTCCTTGCGCCCTTGCTTCTTTGCGTTAACTCTTTAGTGGTGCATCCGACAAGTTCAAGCAACTATAGGTAGGGAAGCGATACCGGGTTGACGAGTAGAACGATGACGG
>CALMDI010000313.1 GCA_937864975.1 uncultured Chloroflexota bacterium
TGACCATTACACGGCGAAGAAGTGTGTCTATTTGAGATTTAATTACACGACGGGCGACGCGGATCGCTTCGGGCAGATGGTCAAGCGTCTGACGGGCGTGGATGCGAGTGTAGGTCGGTTGCTTTGGAACGGCGATGACATCAAAGAAATCGAACCGCCAGGTCGCCAGGAAAGCAGTTCATTGTAGAGGGGCTTTTGGTTTACGCTAACCATAGAAACCACCATGAGGCTGCCCGTCATGACAAATCGCCCCATTATGATCGACGTGCCCGACGAGTTGTACGAGCGTATCCGCCAGATTGCCGACGAAACCGGGCGCTCCCTCCAGGAGGTTCTTCTCAAAAGTTTTGACCTTTTGTTTGGGGAGATAATACCGACATTGCGCTCCCCAGCCTGACGAATTACCCTGACGCCCAATTATGGGCAATCGTCTATCGACGTATGAACTGGGCACAGTCAAGCCGCCTGCAAGAATTGGGGGCGCGGGCAAAAATTGATGATCTGAGTGAGGATGAGCAGCAGGAACTGGATCGACTTCTGGCACAGGTCGATCATGATCTGCTGCTGCGCTCCGAGGCATTACGCCTGCTTAAAGAGCGAGGGCACGTCGTAGCTCACATCTTCACAAATGGGAACTGATGACCTACGTTCCCAAAGCAACCCGCGAAGCGGTGACGCGACGCGCTAGCGGGCGATGCGAGTATTGTCAGACCCCACAGGCGATTGTGGTCGAAATGGTCATTGACCAGATCGTTCCCGAAATCGCGGGCGGCGAGACTACCCCCGACAATTTGTGCCTCGCGTGTATCAGTTGCAATCTATACAAACGAGATTTCCAGTTGGGAATAGACCCCGAAACGAACTCGGAAGTCATTTTATTCAACCCCGCGCCGCGCGATGGGCGGACCACTTTTTCTGGAGTGAAGATGGAGTACGCCTGCAAGGGAAGACGCCTACCGGTCGGGCAACCGTCGAACGCCTGCGTATGAATCGAGAGGTGATGATTCAGGCTCGCCAGCGGTGGGTCCAGGCGGGCTGGCATCCACCGCTCACGGAGTAAGCTGAAATCTGACGCAGCATCCTATTGCTACTTCAGAATGTAGTACGTGCCCTTTTTCGAGCCGACTTTAAGCAGGATGCCGCGCTCGACCATGTCCGCGAGGTCGAGGCGCAGCGTTTCGGCGGAGACGCCCGTAATCAGCGTGCGGTATTCGCGGTTGGTGATAGAGCCGTTGTCGCGGATGTATTGCAGGGCGCGCTGCTGGCGGTGATTGGTGTTACGCGCCCACTCCGGCGCGGACTGGCGCTCGCGCGCGTTGTACAGCACGACTGCAAAGCTGTAGGGGCGGGCGTCAAACGTGGGGGGTTTATGCCCCGCCTGCTCCATGACTTCCACCATGCGGTCGATGCCGAGTCCCAGCTCCTCGATGTAGCCCCACTGGAACAAGCCGTTGACGATGCGCGGGTTGCGGCTGAAATGTTCCTCGATGATGTTGTCGACGGTGATGAATCCCGGCAGCCCACCGGGAGAGATCACTTCGAGCCGGTCGGAGTACATACGAATTTCGATGCGCCGCCCCTTGAGCCGGTAATCGCGGTGGCAGGCGGCGTTGACGATGGCTTCGCGGACGGCAAACGCGGGGTATTCATACGTCTCCTCGCGCTCCAGCCCTTTGACGACCGCGCTGACCGCCATCTCACTCCAGATCAGATTCCACGCGCTTTCGATGAGACGCGGCAGGGGACCCGTAAGTTCTTCACGACGCGAATAGCCTGCCAGTCCGTTTTCGCCGCGCGGAGTCTTGCCGACAAACTTGGCAAAGACGATGCTCGTCTGTGGAAGCCAGTGCTGGGGATACTCGCTGAACAGCATGATGCCGCTGACCGTCGGGTGACCCTCGGCGTCCACCGCGCCGATCTCGTGGAGCAGGTCGTCTATCTTGCCGTTGTAGGGGCGCTTGGTGCGCTCGGCGCGCTTGGAGAGGTATTCATCCAGCATCTTGCGGCTGAAGTCGTCTTTGTCCGCGCCGGGTACGAGTTCCGACTCGAAATCACCCGTGCTTTTGGCGCTTGCCAGCTTGAGGATTTCCTGACCGCCGAGGGGACGGTTCTTCTGACCCGCTCGAATCAGGACGCGCCCGTCGTTGAGCGCGTGAAGCTCGATGCTGCGCGGAACGCGCAGCGCATAGACGGTGCCGCGCTCGATCTCGATGGGTTCCCATGTGCTGACGACGACCGGCGGGCTGCAGTGGGAGTCTGCTTCGCGCAGAACTTTATCGAGCGTGTCATTTTGAACGCCGCCGTTCAGTTTGCCCTCGTCGTCCAGACCGACAACAATCGTGCCGCCCTCGGTATTCGCAAACGCGACAAGGGTTTCGGCAAGCGTCGCGCTGTCGAATTCATTCAGAAATGCAAGTCGCGGTCCCTGACCTGTTTTGATGAAGTCTGGACTGAGCATCGGGTTGCTACTTATGCAAGTGTCGACTCATGTCGCCTGGAATTTGCGATATTTTAGCACAATTTGGGATATCTGGCATGACCCCAGCGTGCTATTGCGGTGGCGCCTCCTGTTGTTGCTGGTAATCCTCGCGCCTGAGCAGATAATAGGCGAGGTCCGTGTCGTAAAAACGATTGGTGATTCCCTGATAGGTCATGCCGAGCTTTTCCATGACCCGGCGCGACGCGGTGTTCTCTGGCACGGCGAGCGCGGCAATCTGATCGAGCTGGCACGTTCCGAAGCCATAGGCGACGGTGGCGCGCGCCGCTTCGGTCGTCAGTCCCTGTCCCCAGTAGGGCTTGGCAATGGCATAAAAGACCTCGATCTCATCGGTTGGCGGGCTGGCGACCGAGATATATTGCAGCCCGCAGTGACCGATCAACCGCTGATCCCCCTTATGGAACACCGCCCAACCTCCGAATGCCTGGCGTTTCCACCCCTCCAGAAACGTGTCAATCGTCTGGCGTGTCCGCTCAATGGAAGGTGGCACGCTGCCGCGCGGGATGGTCGTCATGACGTCGGGATCGCCATAAACTGCGGCGTGATACGCCTCGGCGTCTGCTGGCATAAACTGGCGCAGAATCAACCGCTCCGTTTCCAACTGCATGACGGCTCCTTACCCACTCCTATTAGCGTAGCACAAGAGTTCGGATTGGGAAAATCGGCTTTGATTAGCGCGTTTCAGACGACTATACTGAGAGCATGGGCGCGAAACACTTACTCAACCTCGTCGGCAATCAGCTTAAGACGCTGCCACTGGTGGTGCTTTATCTGACCGATGGCTGCAACAGCCGCTGCGTGACTTGCGACATCTGTCGCAACCCGCGGCGCAACATGACCGATGAGCTTGTCGAGCAGATTGCCGCCGGGGTGCGACCGCTGGACGTACGCTGGGTAGTGTTGAGCGGCGGCGAAGCGATGCAGCATCCCCGATGGGCAGAGATCGCCCGGCGGTTTCGTGCCGAGGGCGCGCGCGTGCTGCTGCTCACCAATGGGCTGCTGGTTCGCAAGCAGATTGACGACGTGCTGTCGAGCGTAGACGAGCTGGTGGTCAGTCTGGATGCGGGTACGGCGGAAACGTATCACGCGATTCGCGGCGTCAATGCCTTCGATCTCGTTCTGGA
>CALMDI010000314.1 GCA_937864975.1 uncultured Chloroflexota bacterium
AAAGGCGAAACACGCCCCGACGAGAATGAAGCAGTACTGTACGAGAAAAATCTGCCCTTGCAGTAAGGCGATCACCCCGTAGGCGGCGAACGCGCTTGCCGTGATGATGCCTGCCAAGCCGTCCATGCCGTCGGTGAAGTTCACGGCGTTGGACGAGCCGACGATGATGAACATCGTGATCGGCACGAACAGAAGCGGGCTGATGCCAATCGAGATGCCAAGAATCGGCAGAAAGATCTGGTTGGAATACTGGAACCCACCCTCATAAAACGAAATCAGCAGCGCGGCGCAGAGCGCGAGGATAAACTGCCCGCCGAACTTGACGCGCGCCGACAGCCCTTCGCCAATCGGTCTGCCGCGCGAGCGCTGAATCCCCTCCCAATCGTCAACCGCGCCGAGCAGCGCGAAGCCCGCCAGCACGAACATCGGCACCAGAATACTGCGCCCGGTGACCGATGGACGAATCAGGCTGACGAGGTTCAAGCCGAGCGTGACCAGAAAGACGGGCAGCGTAATCATAATCCCGCCCATCGTCGGCGTGCCGACCTTCTTCTGCTGCGCCTCGACCAGTTCCACGCGAATCTGCTTGCCAATCCGCAGGCGGCGCAAAATCTCGACGAAGGGTCCGCCCCAGATCACGCCGAGCAGAAACGTAATCGCGCCGACCGTCAGCGCGAACGGGAGACCGTTTTCCATCCCCTTACCGCCGAATCTCGTTCACCGCGCCGCCCTGTGCCGCCAGCGCGTGCCGGATGTCGTCGGGCGGGATTTCCAGCAGGCTGACCAATCGCTCGGCAAGCCGCTGGAAAACGGGCGCGGCAACCTGGCTCGCCCAGTTCCCGCTCGTGGGACGGTCAAGCTTGATGAGGATGCTCACCTGCGGGTCATCGGCGGGGAAGAAGCCGATGAAGCTCATAATCCACGCGCCGGACTCATAGCCAACCGGCGATGGAATTTCCGCCGTGCCACTTTTGCCCGCGATGTTGTAGCCCTCCACGCTGGCGGCGTCGACGCCGTCACGCACCGTCGCGACCATCATCTGGGTGACCTGATTTGCCGTCTCCGGCGAAATCGGGCGACCAAGCGCCGACGGCTGAGACACGTAGACCTGATCGCCGTCGCGGATTTCACGAACGACGTGCGGCTGCATCATCAAACCGCCGTTGGCAATCGCGTTCACGGCGGTCAGCATTTGCAGCGGCGTCACCGCCACGCCCTGCCCGAAGCTGTTGGTGGCGAGGTAGCTTTCGCTCCAATTCTCGTCGCCCGGCACGTACAGCGTCCCCAGCGCCTCGCCTTCCAGGTCGATGCCGGTTAACCTGCCGATGCCAAACGCCGACATCATCTTGTAGAAATCGGTCGGTCCAATCATCGTGCTGATGGTCGCCGCGCCGACGTTCAGCGACTGCACCAGAACTTGCGTCACGTCCACGTTGCCATGCGAAGCGCGATCCCAGTTCATAATGTTGATGCCGCCGACATTCAGGCTTTGCGCGTCATAATAGGTAAACTGCGGCGTAATCGCGCCTGTTTCCAGCCCCGCCGCCACCGTCAGCACCTTCATTACCGATCCCGGCTCATACTGCGAGCCAATCGCCGGGTTCGCCAGCAGCCGCGGGTCGCCAATGTCATAAAAGGCGTTCGGGTCGAACGAAGGATAATTTGCCATCGCCAGCACTTCGCCGTTGCGCGGGTCCATGATGATGACGGTGCCGCTGCGCGCCCCGGTCGAATTGATCGCCGCCAGCAGCTCGCTTTCCGCGAGGAATTGAATGTCGCGGTCAATCGTCAGGATAATGTCGCGCCCGTGATCCTGCTCCCATCCGCCGATGCGAAGCTCGAACGGGATCGTGCTGATCGTTCGGTCGCGCACCTGCCCGGCAAGCTGATCCTGATAGTAACCCTCGATTCCATAGTTCCCCTCAAGCGCCAGCGTGACGAAGCCAAGCACCTGCGCGGCGAGCGTGCCCTGCGGGTAGCTGCGGCGGGGAATCGGGTCGATTCGGATGCCGCCAATGCCAAGCTGCGAAACCTGCTGCGCGATTTCGGCGTTGACCGGGCGCGCGAGCGACACCCAGGGCTGCGTGCTCGATACCTTCTCGAAGATTTCCAGTTCATTTACGTTCAGGATCGCGGCAAGCTGGGTGGCAGCGCGGCGCGCGTCCGTCACCAGATTCGGGCTGACGCCGATTTCATAATCGAGCGTATTGACCGACATCAGCTCGCCGTTGCGGTCGTAGATCAGCCCGCGCGCGGCGGCTAGCTCCATCGAGCGCTGGTAGTTCGCGTCCGCGAGACTGTCCATGTAATCGCGCACTTCCGGCGAAAGCCACTGGAACGACGCCAGTTCCCACAGCAGATACAGGCTAAAGATCACCATCCCAACAATCACAACCGGGAGCCGCTTGCGAAACATCTCATGCTGAAGTGCTGCCGACTGCTGCATCATCACTCGTCTTCTCCACGGTTGGTAAAGCTCTCGAACTGCCCGCTGAGGCGGTCTAACTGCTGCTGGAGCCAGCCGGTGAAATCCTCTTCATACATCGGCAGCGCTTCCGTCTGGTTCTCGACCACCGTCACAATCGGCGCGCGGTTCGGGTTGTAGCCGTCAATCGTCAGATATTCAATCCGCTCGCGTCCCGCCGCGCTAAAGCCAAGCTCCTGCGCCCGCGCCAGCAAACGCGGTACGCTCTGAAGGCTGGCGATCTCGCCGCGCAGTCTCTCGTTTTCCTGCTCCAGTTCATTCCGCAGAGTAATCATTTCCTCGAGCTGGCGTCCCATCGTCGAGGTCGCCGCCGCCTGCGCCAGATACAGCGCGCCGATGATGACGGCGATAAACAGGCTCAACGTTCCGAGCGCGACTGCCTGTCGCTGCGGACGCCAGCGAGATTGTCGTAAGACGTGCGCGAAACCTTGCATCAGTCAACCCTCGAACAAGGAAGTGAAAAGTAACGAGTAAAAAGTTAAAAGTGAAGATCAGGCGTAATGATGCCCCAATTTTAACTTTTCACTTTTGACTTTCAACTCGCTCCAATTTTTCCACAATTCGCAATTTTGCGCTTCGGCTGCGCGGATTCCGGCGGATTTCCTCATCCGTCGCCACGATGGGCTTGCGCGTCAGCAGCCGCACGATGGCTTTGTGACCGCAGACGCAGACGGGTATTTTGGGCGGGCAAATACAGTCGGAGCTTTCGAGCCGAAACAGGTCTTTGACGATCCGGTCTTCCAGGCTGTGGAAACTGATGATCGCCAGCTTGCCTCCCGGCTTGAGCAGGCGAATCGCCTCCGGCAGCGCCCGCGCGACTGTTTCAAGCTCGTCGTTGACGGCAATCCGCAGCGCCTGAAACACGCGCGTCGCCGGATGAAGTTTATCGTCGTGGCGGCGCGGCGTCGCCCGCTCGATGACCGCCGCGAGGTCGCGCGTGGTCTCATAGGGGCGATTCTGCACGATGGCACGCGCCAGCCGTTTGCCCTGCGGCTCCTCGCCATACTTATAGAAAAGCTCGGCAAGCTCCTGCTCGTCCCAGTAGTTCACAAGCTCGGCGGCGGTGGGGCGCTTGCCCGCCGGATTGAAGAGCATGTCGAGCGGACATTCCGCGCGGAAGGCGAAACCCCGCTCGGCGCGATCCAGTTGCA
>CALMDI010000315.1 GCA_937864975.1 uncultured Chloroflexota bacterium
CCTGGCCCTCGTGATCGTCGTCGTCATCTTCCAGTTCACGACCGGCGGCAAGCTGCTCGGATCGCTGAACGTCACCAACATCTTCCTCCAGAACGGGTACATCGTGCTGATGGCCCTGGGCATGCTGCTGGTCATCGTCGTCGGCCACATCGACCTGTCGGTCGGGTCCGTGGCGGCGTTCACCGGTGCCGTCGCGGCCGTCCTCATGGTCGACCCCGCCTGGAAGCTCGACCCACTCCTGGCCGGGGTGATCGCCCTGATCATCGGCGGTGTCATCGGCGCGTGGCACGGTTTCTGGATCGCCTACATGGGCATCCCCTCGTTCATCACCACCCTGTCGGGCATGCTCCTCTTCCGCGGCCTGACCCTGTTCATGCTCCAGGGCCAGCCCGTGGGGCCCTTCCCCGAGAGCTTCCGAGCGATCGCGTCCGGGTTCATCCCCGAGCCGATCGGCCTGATCCAGGATCCGTTCGGGCCGGAGCAGCTCCGGCTGACGACGCTCATCCTCGCTGCCCTCCTGTGCGTCGGGCTCGTCTTCATGGACCTCGCGGCGCGGCGTGAGCAGATCAAGTACGGCTTCCAGGTGGGCCCGTACCGCCAGTTCGTCGCCCGGAGCGTCGTCCTGACGGTCGCGATCATGTTCCTCGCCTACCGGCTCGCTGCGTTCTTCGGCCTGCCGGTCGTGCTGGCACTCATGTTCGTGCTCATCGCCCTGTACATGTTCCTGACCGGGCGGACGGTCGTCGGCCGGCGGATCTACGCGGTCGGCGGCAACGCCAAGGCGGCGACCCTGTCCGGCGTCAAGACCAAGAAGATGGTCTTCCTGACCTTCGTCAACATGGGCGTCCTGGCCGCCCTCGGCGGGATCGTCTTCGCCGCCCGGCTCAACTCGGCAACGCCCAAGGCCGGCAACGGGTTCGAGCTCGACGTCATCGCCGCGACGTTCGTCGGCGGAGCGTCGGCCTACGGCGGTGTGGGGACGGTCGCCGGAGCGGTCATCGGCGCCCTCGTCCTCGGCGTGCTCAACATCGGCATGGGCCTGATGAGCATCGGCATCGACTACCAGTTCTCGATCAAGGCCCTTGTCCTGCTCGGCGCCGTGTTCGTCGACGTCCGCGGCAAGAACAAGGACACCTGATCCGCCACGCGGGCCGGGCCGGGCCTCCTCCACGGCCCGGCCCGTCGGCGGTCTCGTGATGGTTCGCGAGCGGGGACGTGGACCTCGCCGCCCGACTCCACGGGCCGCGCGACTCCGCGTCGAGACGGAGGCTGGGCCTGGCAGGCGGCGCCTCCGGGGGCGATCCGCTGCGCGTCCTGTCGGTTGGGCTGTGCGGTCCGGATCTGCTCAGGTTCCGCGACAGAGCCATCGGCGACACCCGTCTCGGGCGGCCGCTCGGCCTCGGCCCTGTGGGGCTTGACGGCGACCAGCCGAGTGTCAGGGAGCGGCTCGCTCCCCGCCGGCTCGGACGGCCCGCAGCCGCTCCGCCGCGTCCTCCGGCGTGATGTCCCGCTGGCGCTCGCTCAGGAGCTCGTAGCCGACCATGAACTTGCGGACCGTCGCCGAACGGAGGAGGGGCGGGTAGACGTGGGCGTGGAGCTGCCAGTGATCGTGACGGTCGCCGTCGAACGGGGCCTGATGCCAGCCCATCGAGTACGGGAACGGAGTGTCGAACAGCCTGTCGCATCGGCCGAGGAGCTCGACGAGGACCGCGGCGAGGCTCCGGCGCTGACCGCGATCGAGGTCGGGGAGGCGACCGACCGGAGATGTCGGGACGATGAGCGTCTCGAACGGCCAGATCGCCCAGAACGGGACGACCACCTGCCAGTCGTCGTTCTCCACGACGACGCGCGGGCCGCCCGTCTCCTGGCGGACGTAGTCGAGCAGGAGGGAGGTGCCCGCGACGGACACGTGGCGGCGTTGGCTCGCGTCCTCCCTGGCCGCCTCGACCGGGAGCGCCGCGCCGGCCCAGATCTGGCCGTGGGGATGCGGGTTCGAAGCGCCCATCGCCTCTCCCCGGTTCTCGAACACCTGGACCCAGCGCCAGCGTTCGCCGAGCTCGGCCGTCTGATCGGCCCAGAGGTCGATGACGCGGCCGACCTCGACGGTCGGCCGGAAGGTGGCCAGGAAGGAGCGCTCGGTCGGGTAAATCATGAGGACGAAGGAGTCCGCCGAGGTCGTCACCCGGTAAACATCCCTGATTGTCCCTTTGATAAGCTGGCAGCGCACGTCCGCGAGCGCGTAGGCATCGGCAAGCCATCGGGCGAGGGCGTCCGCGTTGAGGAAGGACTTCAGGATGGGCAACGTTACAGGTTCCAAGATGATCTCCTCGCGCTGCTTGTCACAACATCGGCGTTATTCGATGGTATAGTCCGCTGTAGACCTTTAACGCCCCATTTGCTATAATATAATCTGTTCCGCTTTTCACGAAATAACGCGATGTGAGGTGTTGACATGGCTTGGCAAGCGCTGACGCCACCCGGTGAGGATTTTTCCAAGTGGTACAACGAAGTGGTCTACCGCGCCGATCTGGCGGATCAGTCGCCGGTGCGCGGCTCTATTATCGTCAAGCCGTATGGCTACGAACTCTGGGAAAATATCAAAGCGGGGCTGGATCGGCGCTTCAAGGCGACCGGACATCAGAACGCCTATTTTCCGCTGTTCATCCCCGAAAGCTTCCTGAAGCGCGAAGCCGAGCATGTCGAGGGCTTCAGCCCGGAGCTTGCGGTCGTCACCATTGGCGGCGGCAAGGTGCTTGAAGAGCCATACATCGTGCGTCCCACGTCCGAGACGATTATCATGGACGCCTTCCATAACTGGATTCAGTCCTACCGCGACCTGCCGCTGCTGCTCAACCAGTGGGCGAACGTCGTGCGCTGGGAAATGCGGACGCGCCCGTTTCTGCGAACGCTCGAATTTCTGTGGCAGGAGGGGCACACGGCGCACGCGACCTTTGAAGAAGCCGAAGCCGAAACGCTCCAAATGCTCGACGTGTACGCGGATTTTGCCGTAAACGACGGCGCGATCCCTGTTATCAAAGGGCGCAAGAGCGACCAGGAACGGTTCGCGGGCGCGCTGCACACCTACACCATCGAGGCGATGATGGGCGACAAGCGCGCGCTGCAATCGGGCACGAGTCACAACCTGGGGCAGAATTTCGCCAAGGCATTCGACATTCAATACCTCGACCGCAATAACGAGCGCCAGTACTGCTGGACGACCTCGTGGGGCTTAAGCTGGCGTATTCTGGGCGGCGTGGTCATGACGCACGGCGACGATAAGGGATTGCGCCTGCCACCGAAGCTCGCCCCTTATCAGGTTGTGATCGTGCCGATCTTCAAGAACGACGACGAACAGGGCGTGGTCATCGAAACGGCGACGCGCATCAGCCGCGAGCTTGCGAGCAGCGGCATTCGCGTCCATCTCGACAAGCGCGAGGATTTGTCGCCCGGCTTCAAATATAACTACTGGGAGCTGCGCGGCGTGCCGGTGCGCGTGGAAGTGGGACCCAAGGATATCGAAAAAGGCTCGGTCGTGGCGGCGCGGCGGGATATTCCCGGAAGAGACGGTAAGCAGTTCCTGTCGCAGGAGAATCTCGCGGCACAGCTAAGCGCGCTTCTAGACGAGATTCAGACAAATATGCTGCGGCAGGCAACCGAATTCCGCGATGCCAACCTGCATGACGTCAAGAACTACGACGAACTGAAGCAGGTGGTTCAGCAGGGCGGTTTCGCGCGTGGGTGGTGGGCAGGCTCTCCCGACGACGAGGCGCATATCAAAGGAGAGACGAGCGCGACCCATCGCTGCTTCCCCTTTGACCAGCCGGACGGGACGGGCGCCTGCCTGTTCACCGGAAAACCCGCGGATAAAATCGCTATCTTCGCGAAAGCCTACTAACGGTCGCCAGCGCGCCGGAAGCTATTCATCGCCGGCGCGTTGGTCATTCTGTTCAACGCATCCTTGAGCAATTTCGTCGAAAATCGTGGCAGCGTGACGAGCCGGTTTTTCCCTATACTCATCCTATCTCAGAACTTTACGCTTTCATTTGCGTATAGCATATGAACAGGCGATGAATTTCAATTGTGCTTACAATAAACATGACGTATAGTATTATGGAGTTGTGCATTGATACTGAACGGACCGTTGAATGAGCCAACAGTGTTTGTTACAATAGGCGCAATCGGGTTGGCAGTGAACGAATAGACGCCTTAACAGACCGCTTATTCATTCGTGACACCGGGCATCGCGCCCGGACGTATCCCCTCCTCGTCAGTATCGTCTGAGCACACCACGCCACCGACTTCCGCTTTTTACGGTGGCTCATTTAGGAAAGATAATGGCAGCTTACTTAATCGTAGATGTAGATGATTTGCTGGAGCATTTTCGCAATCGCGGGATTTTGGTCGATTTGCAGGAACTTGCCGTCGGTCTGCGCGGCGGCGCGGCGCTCGCCGCGGGACTTGTGAGTGTCGACAACCTGCGTGCCATCGCGGTCGCGGACTGGTCTCGGTACAAAGCGAGTAAAGCCCACCAGAGTGTTGATCCCCAACTGGTTTTCAAAGCGGCAGGTTATGATGCGTTCGACATGCCCGTGCGTTCCAGCCTTGCCGACGCGCTGATTGTCCATTACTTCTCCTTCGATCCTGAGCCGGTGGACGAGCTCATTCTGGCGACGACCAATCAGGATTTGATTCCGCTCGTGCGGCGGGTCAAGACCACGCGCAGCGCGCGCATTCGCATGTGGGGTTCGCAGGATGTTCTGAAGGGCACCGAGTTCGCGGACGAGATTATTTTCCAGCCGCTGGAAACGCTGCTCGGCATTCAACAGACCAAGAATGTTGCCGTTTACATCGACTTCGAAAATATCGCGATCAGCCTGAACGAGCAGGGCTATACAGTCAATCTCGATCACCTGATCGAGCGAATGGTGGCGCAGGCGAAGGCGCACGGGCAGGTCGTCAAAATGGCGGCGTATGCGCCGTGGGGACAGCGCGGCAGCCTGCCGCCGCTGGTGGACTCGATGGGGCGCGAGGTGGCGGACGAATCGCCCAGCCGCTTGATGATGTCGAACATCGACCCGGTCTTCAACCTGCCGGGCAAGAACAGCGCGGATATGCGCATCGCCAAAGATGTGATTACCGATTCCAGCCACACGGACTCGGCGGACGTGTACATCATGGCGAGCGGCGACCGCGACTTCAACGATGTTCTGAACGCGCTGCGGGTACGGAATAAGACGGTTATTCTGTGGGGCGTGCGCGGCAGCACCAGCCGCCAGTTAGAGAAAAACCCCGGTCTCATCGTCGAGTACATCGACGATTTCACCAATCTGCAAACCCACCAGTCGCTGAGCCTGACGGCGTCGGCGGACGCCAGCATGGACGTCGGCGGCTTCACGCCGTCGCAGTGGTCGAGTGTGATTATTCAATTTGACCGACTCGGCAGTGACCTCGGCGTGGACGTGCTCACGCGCGACCAGTTGATCGACAAGCTGCTCGAAGTTGGCGCGGTGGTTTCGCGCCCGCGCGGGGAAGACCTCGTCTCGCAGGCAATGTCGCTCGGCATCGTCAAAGCGATGGGCGGCAGCGGCAAGATTGCCATAAATGCCAATCACCCGATTGTCGAAAAGACGCGCCTGATCCGCGACCGGATTGTGGTTCGGGTGATGAATACGCTCGGCGTGCGGAACTGGGAATACGTCAATTACGGCTTCCTGCTCAAGGGGTTGGCGATGGATCGCGACCTGGAGCGCCCCGGCTTGAACTACAGCGATCAGTGGCGCTCGGACTGGATTGACTGTCTCGTGCGCGAGCGGATTCTGCTGCGTGAACTGGTGCCGCACCGCCATAACCCTGAAGACCTCGTGCCGGTGATTAAGGTGCAGCCGGATTACGACGCGCCGCAGGCGGAAGCGCCGCTTCTGGGCAGCCCCGACGGCGAGGAACAGAACTGGGCGGGTATCTCGCTGGACGAACTGGAACGGGTTGACCGGCGCGTTGCCGAGATGGCGCGGCGCGTGGTCATCAGCGTCGAGCAGTTCACCAGCTTCCGCGGCTTTACGTGGTGCCCGCTGGGGTCGCTGCATAAGCGGCTGCGGAACTACGATCAGGGGATGGCGTTCCAGCAGTCGGTAGAATATCTGCTCGCCAACGAGTCCGCCGACGTCAACGAGTATCCCAACCCGCAGAGCGACTTTTACACCAAAGGCATTTCGCTGCGGCTCGACTCGCAGGTGGTGCGCCGCGTCCTGAACGAGCGCGACGTCTTTATCCGCATTCTCCTCAGCCTCTACGAGCGCAATCAGTT
>CALMDI010000316.1 GCA_937864975.1 uncultured Chloroflexota bacterium
CCGGCATCGCCTGGAACTTGTCGGCGAAATAGCGGTCATCGGTGTTGGTGCGGGTCGGGATCCGGCTCGTCACCTGCTTGTCGAGCTCGCTGGGGTCGAGGCCCCATTGCTTGCGCGTATAGCCCTGGAAGAACAGCTCGTAGAGCTCGCGGCCGACGGCGTTGACGACGGGTCCGGGTGCCGCGCGGAGGCGGGGTGTGCGTGGGCTCAGGACCGGGTTCGTGCTCGAGCGCATGATCTACGCCTCACAAACCCTTCACCACCTGCTCGGATGTCTGTTCTTCGATAATCGCGCATTTTCGCCGACGCTCCAGACGAGTAATTTTCATAATCTCGACTCGACGCTCGCGTTCCTGCAACAGAACGTGCATCGACCGCTGACGCTTGCCGCCATTGCAAGACAGGCAGACCTGTCGCCGTCGCACTTCTCGCGCCTGTTCAAAGAACAGACCAGCTATTCTCCAATGGATTACTTCATTCACCTCAAGATTCAACACGCCTGCCAGCTCCTTTTTGTCACGCGGATTCCCGTCCGGCAGATTGCCTTCGAGCTGGGCTATGATGATCCGTGCTATTTCTCGCGCCTGTTCAAGAAGATCGTTGGGATTTCACCCATTCAGTACCGCAAGCAGCCCAGGGGGGAGTACCTGGATCGCTACGAGCGCGTCGCGGTCAGCGCGAATTAGATGTCGTTCACCCCTTTCAGATCGAGCGCTTCACTGAAGTGGCACGCGGCAAATTGCCCCGGCTGAATTTCCCGAAGCGGCGGGGTTTCGCGGCTGCAAACCGGCTGGGCATAGGGGCAGCGCGGGTGGAAGTAGCAGCCGGAAGGCGGGTTCGCCGGGTCTGGGATTTCCCCGGCAATCGCGATTCGACGCTTCTTGCGCGTGGGATCGGGGCGCGGAATGCTCGACAGCAGGGCTTCGGTATACGGATGCTGCGGTTTCTGATACAGCGCGCGCGTTGACCCGATTTCGACGACGCGCCCCACGTACATCACCGCGACGATGTCGCTCACATGCTCTACAACGCCCAGGTCGTGCGAGATAAACAGGTACGACAGGTTGAGGCGCGCCTGTAGGTCTTTCAACAGATTCAGCGTTTGCGCCTGAATGGACACATCCAGAGCCGACGTTGGCTCATCCGCCAGCACGAGCCGGGGGTTTAGAGCTAGCGCGCGGGCAACGCCGATTCGCTGCCGCTGCCCGCCGCTGAAGGCGTGCGGAAAGCGGCGCATGTATTCCGGGCGCAAGCCGACAAGCTCAAGCAGTTCGGCTACACGATCCTGAACCGCCTTTCCTCTGGCGATGTGGTTGACTTCTAAAGGCTCCCCGACAATATCGAGGACGGTCATGCGCGGGTTCAGCGACGCATACGGATCCTGAAACACCATCTGCATGTTGCGGCGCACGTGTCGCAGTGTTTCGGGGTCGGCGTGCGCCACGTCCAGCGGACCGCGTTCCTGGTCGTGGAAAATCACCATGCCGCCGGTCGGCTCCAGCCCGCGCATGACGGTGTGCGCCAGCGTGGTTTTGCCGGAGCCGCTTTCGCCGACCAGCCCCAGCGTTTTCCCTATGGGAATGGTCAGCGAAACGTCGTCCACGGCTTTGACGTAGCCTACCGTCCGCTTCAGAAGCCCGGCAGTGATCGGGTAGTATTTCTTGAGGTGCAATATCTCCAGAACGGGGTTATCCACGCGCGGCTTGGCATTAAGCACCATGCTCATGTGGCGCTCCTTCGATTGCATCCGAGTACAGGAAGCAGCGGACGTCGTGCGAAGCGCCGACCGGCACCGCGGCGGGCAGTGCGGCATCACAGACACCGGGCATAAAGTAGGCGCAGCGCGGGTGGAACGGGCAGCCGGACGGACGTGCAAACGGCGACGGCACCATGCCTTCGATAGTTCGCAGCGGAGTATCGCTTTTGTATCCGACCTTCGGAATCGATTCGAGCAGTGCCTTCGTATACGGGTGCTTCGGATCCTGAAACAGCGAATGGATATCGGTCTTTTCGACCACTTTGCCGAGGTACATC
>CALMDI010000317.1 GCA_937864975.1 uncultured Chloroflexota bacterium
GCACGGGTCCGACCGCCGCCACCACCATGACCGCGACGATGAACAGCATCGTCGCAAAGGTCACCTGCCAGATCGCGTTGCCGAAAACGCTGTTCGGGTTCGGCTCGTCGGCGGCTTTCTCGGCGGGCGCGTGGTCGTCGTGCGCTTCGTCGCCATGCGCGCTCAAGCGGGGATCGAACGCGCCGATGCCCCACAGGAAGAAGAACGCACAGAAGAAGGTGCCAAAGACCAGTCCAGAACCGACATCCCACAATGGCGTCAGACTTTGCAACCAGCGCACGACGATCACCACCAGCGCGCCGACCATAAAGCCAAGCACCCCCATGGGTACGGCACGGCTTATACTCGGTCTAATCATACCGCCGCCCCTCCAGAAGATAAAAGCAGTACTGAGGTTTGAGGGTTGAGGATTGAGTAAAAGCAGTAAAAAGTAAAAAGTAGAAAGCAGAACATTACTGCCGTTACTTGTCACTTTTCACTCGTAACTCTTCGCTTTGTATTTTACTCAACCCTCAAAGCTCATGCCTCACGACTCCGAATAGTACCGCCGATTGCGCGATCACTTCAAATCACGTACAGCACGGCGAAAAACAGCAGCCACGCGACCATGACGAAATCCCACAATTTAACGCCCGCCTCAACTGCCCAGGTATTGCGCGCGTTGTAAATGCCCGCGCCGGCAAAGCGAAGCGTGCGCCACAGAAACATGCCGATGACCACCGCGTGAACACCGTGAAACGCCACCATCACCCGGAACAACTGGCTGTACTGCCCGCTCGCGGGCACGATCAGCCACTCGTATGCCATCGCCAGCACGAACAGCACGCCGAGCGCGAGCGTGACGCGCCACCGCGCCATAAACGCCGCCGTGTCTCCGTCCTTCAACGCCGCGAAACCGCGGTGCGCGAAGAAGCTGCTGACGATCAACGCCAGCGTCCCGGCGGCGGGCAGCAGGATGCCCACTCGCTCGACGCCCGGCGGGGGCCACGACGGGAAATTGCCCCGCACCTGAAGGTTCACCACGATCAGGCAGACGAAGACCAGAATCCACGAAAGCTGGAAAATCAGAAGCCCGGTGCGATTGTTCCGCAGCTTCTGAAGTTCCTGGGGTGTCAGATTGGGTTCCATCGCGTGTTGCATAAGACGTGTACTTTATTCAACCCCTCTCCCGCGCATGGGTCTCACCACGCCTTCGGGAGAGGAGTCGAACGAGGGATCGCTCCTAATCGCCACCTTGCGCTGCGGGCATGTTCCGCCGCTCGGTCGAGAGCGGCGCGGACGGTCCGAAACGCCGTTCAATCGCGTCGATGTACGCGGCGGACGCCTCGGTGCCATAGCCATAGGGATCGTCAAACGGCACCGGATCGCCGTGGAAATTGTGCGGCGGCGGCGGCGAGGTCGTCGTCCATTCCATCGTCAGCGCCCGCCACGGGTTGGGACCGGCAGCGCGTCCTTCGCGCAGGCTCCGCAGGATGTTGTAGAACAGCACCAGCACCGAGATGCCGAGCAAAAACGCCGCCACACTGACGACCACGTTCAAGCCCTGGAATTCAGGCGCGTACACCGACACGCGGCGCGGCATCCCCAGCATACCAAGCAGATGCTGCGGGAAGAACGTGAAGAAGAAGCCCAGGTACGTCAGCACAAAATGCACCTGACCGAGCCGGTCGTTGAGCATCCGTCCGGTAACCTTCGGGAACCAGTGGTAAATCCCTGCATACACCGCAAACACCGACCCGCCGAACAGGACGAAGTGCAGGTGACTGACGACAAAATAGGTGTCGTGAACCTGAACGTCGAACGGCACCGCCGCGAGCATAACGCCCGAAATGCCGCCGATGACGAACATCGAGAGGAAGCCGAGCGCAAACAGCATCGCGGGTGTAAAGTGCAGCTTTCCGCCCCACAACGTGCCGAGCCAGCTAAAGACCTTGATGCCCGTCGGCACCGCGATGATCATCGACGTGATCATGAACGGAATACGCAGCTCCGGCGTCAGGCTGACAAACATGTGATGCGCCCAGACCGTGAAGCCGACGAGCGCGATTGCCAGACTGGAAAGCGCGATCGCGCGGTATCCGAAGATGGGCTTGCGCGAATGCACCGACAGGACTTCCGACAGAACGCCGAAGCCGGGCAAAATCATGATGTACACGGCGGGGTGGCTGTAGAACCAGAAGATATTCTGCCACAGCAGCACGTCACCCCCGCCCGCCGGGTTAAAGAAGGCTGTCCCGGCGATGCGGTCGAGCAGCAGCAGCGTGAGCGCCCCGGCGAGAAACGGCGTCGCCATGACAATCGTGATCGCCTGCGCCAGCACCGCCCACACGAACAGCGGCATCTGGAAATAGCCCATCCCAATCGGGCGCATGTTCTTAATCGTGACGATGAAATTGATCGCGCCGAGGATCGACGAGATGCCGAGCAGGTGCAGCGACATGATCCACATCGTCTGCCCATCGCCGCTGAATAGACTGCTCAGGGGCGGGTACGACGTCCAGCCCGCCTCAGGCGCGCCTATGAGCCAGCCGAGCAGCAGCAGAATGCCGGCGGGCGGGATCATCCAGAAGGCGAGGGCGTTCAGCCACGGAAACGCCATGTCTTTCGCGCCCAGCATCAGCGGCACGAAGTAGTTACCGAAGGCGCCCCACATCGGGATGATGAACAGGAAGATCATCACCGTCCCGTGCATGGTGAACAGCGTGTTGTACTGCTGCCCGTTTTGTACCAGGTCAAGCTGAGGAGTCAGCAGTTCCGCGCGGATGAGCATTGCCAGAATGCCGCCGACGATGAAAAAAAACAGCGAGGTCACGGCATACTGAACGCCGATCACCTTATGATCGACGCTCCAGCGCAGGTATTCGCTGATGTGAAGACGCCGCGGCGCCTGCGCCTGCGCTCCGATGGGTGGAGCAATAATGGTTGCCATACTTTACCTTCTCCCCGGCAGCGTCCGATAATAGCTTTGAGCGATGAGGGTTGAGGTGTGAGTGAAATACAAAGTTGAGAGTGAAAAGTGACAAGTAAAAGCAGTAACGTTTTGCTTTCCACTTTTTACTTTGCACTGTTCACTGCTTTTACTCAAAGCTCAAACCTCAATCCTCAAACCTTGCTTTATTCCGTCTGCGTGAGCAGATACGCCACAATCGCGTTCAGATGGTCTTCCGGCATATAGTTCGGCTGGTCCGGCTCCGGGTTGAACTGCGGCATCAACGGACCAAAGCCGGGTACCAGGAAATCCGTCGGACGGCGGATGGAGTTGCGAATATACGCTTCCATGTCCGGCTGCCCGGTCTGGCTCAGGCGCTGCGTGCGCGTGCCAACGCCGTCCAGGCTCGGACCCAGATTGCCTGTCCAGCCCAGGTCGCTCAGAACGTGGCAGGTATTGCACGGGTACGCGCCGCTGGCAAGCAGCTGGCGACCGCGCGCCGCGGGGTCTTCCGGCGGGAACAGCACCGCCAGCGTCTCCGGTTCCAGAAACTCGCGGCGGAACGCGGCTTCGTCCGCATGAACGTTCAGCCACGCGCCCTGGTAGACCGGGTTATCGTCGGTTGTGACCAGGGTGCCCGCCATGTTCCCGTGTCCTGAACCGCACAGCTCCGCGCAGACAATCCGGTACATTCCGGCTTCGACCGGCGTAAACCGGATGTCGGTCGTGCGTCCCGGCAGCAGGTCTTGTTTGACGCGCATCGCCGGCACCCAGAAGGAATGCAGCACATCCTGGGTCACCATTTGCAGTTGAACCGGCTGACCGACATAGGTGTGAAGCTGAGGCGAGGTGATCGTAATGTAGCCGTCTTCCTCGATATCGGCTTGAACGGCAGGATCAAGCTGTGACAACTCGACGCCCGCCGGAAACTGATCCGGCGTCACGTTGGTGCTGAACGACCACGCGAAGCGCGCGCCGACGGTGCCTACCACCTGCTCGTTGGGCTGCACGGCGCGTGTCGTCTGCCAGACCTGATAGGCATAAATCGTAATCACCAGCACAATCACCGCCGGGATCGCCGTCCACACAAATTCCAGCGTCGTATTGCCGTGGATGGCAGCGCCGTCGCTTACGTCGCCCGGCTTGGCGCGAAAGCGAATGACCGAGAAGGCGAGAACGCCTTGCACGAGCAGAAAAATCGCGCCGCCGATCACCAACATGAAACGGAATAAGTTATCGACCTGCTGCGCCTGCGTCGAGCCTTGCGCCGGGAACAGGTACGGTGTGAGCAGCGAGATCAAAAAACCGCCGCCGATAATCGCAAGACCCGCAAGCACGATCCAGAGAAGGGCGTTGCTGTTCCTGCCGTTTGTCTTACGCTCGCTGACGTTCATCTGCGTTTTCTCGCTGAACCTCATCAATGAGGAAAGGCGTGCTGTTGTCCAGGCTCCGTCTGCGACCCGTCCGTCATACGTTAAATTCTGCCGCGAACGAGACCGCGCGACTTGTTCAATTTTACACAATCTGCCCTCAAGATTTTACACCCCTTCCCAGGCTTTCGCAAGAAATCGCGCCCCGGCGGCGGCGAGTTCTTGAGGGGTATACGCGAGTGAGGGCGACGAATTGAGAGCCAGCATGGAGCCGGGATGTGTAGGTTCAATGATAGCGGGTTTTCCCGCGGGGTGCATTAAAAAGGAACGGGTACAATAAAAGGCGAAATAAGCGCCCACGAAACGATTGAGGCAGGCTATGGATACCGGTTTTTACCTTGTCAGCGCCATCGTCGCCCTCCTTCTATTCGCCATTATCGCTCGCAACCTGTGGCGGCTTGACCGGCGCGAGCGCGGACCGATTCTCATGGCGCCGCCCCCGCCCGACGAGCCACCAGCGCCTTCGATACCGCCCGTCGATCCAGATGTCAAACGCGCGATCCCACCCCATTTGCTGGAGGAACTGCGCGATTCCAGCCCGCCGCCCCCTGCCGAGCCGGTGCGCTTTACGGCGTACTATCCCAAAGAGGTTGCGCCGAAAGCGTGGGAGCCGATGGTCGCCTACGTCTATCGCCCGCGGGCAACCGACTCGGTCGCGGCGGACGCGACGCGGCGGCTTGGCGCGAAGGTCGAGGAGTATCGCAACGCGGGCGACGACGCCCGCCAGCCGATTGCCGAGGGCGCGACGATCACGGCAACGCCCCGGTTGGAGGGGTTCCAGGTGAACCCGCCGAGCCTGAGCGTCGGCTTCTACGAGGACATGCACCCGTTTGAGTTCAAGCTGCGCGCCGACACCGCGCCGCTCGATCAGGCGGTCAACGGCATGGTGACGTTTACGGTCGAAGGCGTGATCGTCGCGGACATTCCGCTGTCGATCTTCGTGGGCGAGCGCGTGACGACCGCGCCGACCGCCAGCGCGCCGACCAAGCCCTACGATGCCGTCTTTTGCAGCTACAGCCGCAAAGACCTGCCGGTGGTCGAGCGGGTCGAGCGCGCCTATAAAATCCTCGGTCTCGATTACCTGCGCGACATGATGTCCATTCGCAGCGGCGAGCAGTGGAGCGACGCGCTGGAACAGTTGATCGGTCGAGCGGACATTTTTCAGTTGTTCTGGTCGTCGGCGTCGTCGGCGTCGAATCACGTCGAGATGGAATGGCGGCACGCCCTGTCGCTCGCGGGCAAACCGGCAAATTTTATTCGCCCTGTTTACTGGGAACAGCCGATGCCCCCCGTACCCGACCCGCTGAGTCACATCCATTTCGCCTACGAGCCAACGCTGGACGATTAGCGAAAAGCGGTCAGCCGTCAGCTTTCAGCGAAAGATAAAGAAAAGAGTTAACGCAAAGACGCAGAGGGCACAAAGGCGTAAAGGAAAATTTTCTCTGTGTCTCTGTGTCTCTGCGCCTCTGCGTTAAGTTTTTGAATCGGCTTTTAGCTGAATGCTGATCGCTGACGGCTATTCGCTAAATGCGGTACAATCGCCCGTAGGGTGCAAACACACGACGGAGGCAACCCGAATGAATGCGCTGGTGTATATTTTGCTGATCGGCTTGGCGCTGTTTTCCATCGTCGCGGTCATGGTCATCGTCCTGCGCGAAAAGCGACCGCACGACGCGCATCTCGCCTACGTGCGCTCGCCGTGGGGCGAGGAAAAAGTCGTCAATCACGAGAAACAGGCGCACGAGGACGCCACCGATGGCGAAGCGCTGGCGACGCCGATCACGGTGCCAGACCCTGAAGCCGGGACACCTGCCGCGCACGCTCCCGTCACCGACGACGAAACACGCGACGACAAGCCGCCTGCCTAAGCCGCCCGCCTCGGAGAACTCACCTGTTCGCCGCTCGACGTCTCGCCCGCACCGCGCCCTTCCTTCTCCTGCTGGCACTCACGCTGCTGTTTTTCTGTCGGCTCGCGTTCACCGACCTCATCCTAGCGCGCGGCGACACCTTCGCCTATTTTTATCCCTACTGGCACGTCCGCGACGCGGCGCTGCGCGCGGGACAGCTTCCCCTGTGGTCGCCCGACCTGTTCATGGGCGTGCCGCTGCTGGCGAACAGCCAGCTTGGCACGTTTTATCCCCCGAACTGGCTGGTCATGCCGCTGTCCCCGCCGGACGGCGTTCGCGTCAGCCTCTTGCTCCACGTCGCGTGGGGGCTGACCGGCGCGTTTGTGCTGGCGCGGCAGGCGCTGCGGCTGGACGTGCTTCCGTCGCTTGTCTCGGCGGTCGTGTTCGCGTTCGGCGGGCACCTGCTGGCGCACGTCGAGCAGATCAACCAGCTTCAGGGCTTGGCATGGATGCCGTGGCTGTTCCTGTTCCTGCATCTGGCAGCCGCGCGTCCCTTCCTTTATACGCCCCTGCTGGCGATGGGTTTGGCGCTGCAAGTCTTCACCGGGCACACGCAAACCGTGTTCATCACCGCGCTGGGGCTGGTCGTCTACGCGCTGCTGTCGGGGCGCTGGCAGCGCCTTGTGATTTTACTGGTCGCCGGGCTGAGCGCGGTCGTGCTGGCAGCGCCACAGCTCATTCCGACTATGGAACTCACCGACGTCTCGAACCGGCGCGGCGGCTTCAACCAGAATCAGGCGACGGCGTTCTCGTTTAGTCCCCTGGTCGCCGGGCGCGGCTTGCTGCCGAGTTACGACGAGCCGCTGTTTGGCGAATACACGGCTTACGTCGGCGTGGTCGGCTTGGGACTGGCGTTGGTCGGGCTGCTCGCGCGGCGGCGCATCCCCGAACGCCCATCGGATCGGCTGATCTGGGCAGGGATCGCCGCGCTCGGCATCGTGCTCGCGCTCGGCGTTTACAATCCACTCTACTGGTGGCTGGCGTCGCTGCCAGGATTTAATCTGTTCCGCGTGCCCGCGCGCTGGCTGGCATTGTTCGCGCTCGGCGCGGCGATGCTAGCAGGGCTGGGGCTGCAAACGCTGCGCGAGGAGCCGCGCCGTCTCTCGCGACGCGGCTTCGCTATCCTTGTCGGCGCGGTTCTGCTGCTGGCGGCGCTCAGTCTGCTCGCCTCGCGCGCGCCGGAGCCAATGCCGTTGAGCAACCCCTCTCTGGTGACGCTGGTCGGCTGGGGCGGCGCGCTGGCGGTGCTCGTCGGGCTGGTCGCGCTCAGCCGTTCACCGCGGATGGGACGCGCCGCGCGGACGGCAATCGCGCTCGCGCTGACGGCGCTCGTCGTCGCGGAATTGTTCGCCGCCACGCAGGTCCTTCCTTATAATGACGTCACGGTTCCCGACGTTTACAGCGCGTCCCGCTTCACCGCCAGTCAGCTTCGCGCCTATACCGCCGAGCAAACGCCGCCGGGACGCCTTCTCAGCATCAGCGGACTGTT
>CALMDI010000318.1 GCA_937864975.1 uncultured Chloroflexota bacterium
GGGCCTGAACGATTCCACCGCAGTGAGGAGCAAATGAGGGGCGTCGCCACCCTGTTCATCGTCGCCGCGCTCGGCGCCGCGCCGCTGCCGGAGACGACTCGCGGCGCCGTCACGGCGGTGCGCGTCGCCCCCGCGGCCGACCGCGCCGGCACCGAGGTCATCGTGCGCGTCGGCCACCCGGTCGAGGTGCAGGACTTCGTGCTCGCGTCGCCGCGCCGCGTCGTCGTCGACATCGCCGGCGCCACGCTCGCACACTCCGCGCGCGCCTACGACCACGTGAGCCGCGGCGGCGTGACGAACGTCCGCCTCGCGCAGTTCCGCGCGGCTGCGCTCCGGCAGCCCGTAGACGAAGCGGCTGAGCCAGCCGGGGGCGTTATGAGATTCGCCGTAATAGCGGGCGTAGAGGGATTCGTCGCGCAGGCGAAAATCGGCGCTCAGGTCGATGATCCGCTCGGCAAGCGCGGCGTACTGCTCGACGTGCTGTTGG
Organism: uncultured Chloroflexota bacterium; assembly: GCA_937864975.1. GTDB lineage: Bacteria > Chloroflexota > Anaerolineae > Aggregatilineales > Phototrophicaceae > ZC4RG36. The sequence continues at coordinate 488 of CALMDI010000318.1, forward strand.
GCTTCGCCGTGCGGCAATGCCAGAAACAGCACGTCGCAGGGCTGCAAGCCATCGCGCCCGACGAAGCGCAGCGCGGTTTGTCCGCGCAGGTGCGGGTGGCGCTGATGCACCGCCGCACCAATGCTGCTCTCGGACGTGACCTGTGTCACTTCGACACCGGGATGCGCCAGCAGCAGGCGCAGCAGTTCGCCGCCCGTGTAGCCGGACGCGCCGACGACCCCGACGCACAGCCGCCCGTTCATACGCGCTCTCCCGCGACGGCGAGCGTATACTGCGCGACGCGCTCTGGAATGTTCACGCCGGTCGGCGCGATGCTGTTGCGGAACTCCATCGTGTGGTTGACCTCGCACACCAGCAGTCCGCGATCCGGCGCTTCGAGCAGGTCAATCGCCAGCACACCGCCCTGCCCGCCGCTCACGGCGCGCGCCGCCCGCGCGCAGATGTCCGCAATGTCGTCGGTGATCGGGCAGTTCGCCGCCTGACCGCCGCGCGCCGTGTTGGTGATCCAGTGGGGCGAGTTCCGGTAAATCGCGCAGATGGCGTCCGTGCCGATTACGAAGGCGCGAATGTCGCGTCCCGGTTTGGCAACGTATTCCTGAAGGTAGTAGATGTGATGGTTGACCCCACCGAGCGTTTCCTTGTGCTCAATAATGGCTTCCGCCGCGTCGCGGTCGTTGATGCGCGCCAGCAGACGCCCCCACGAGCCGGTCGGCGGCTTCATGACGACCGGATAGCCAAGCCGCTCAATCGATTCCAGCGCCGCTTCGGGGCTAAAGGCAATCTCGGTTTCGGGCTGCGGCACGCCCGCGACCGCCAGCGCCAGCGATGTGCGAATTTTGTCGGCGCACACGCTCGACGTGGCGTAGCTGTTGATCGTCGGGATGCCCCCCGCCTCGAACAACTGCACCGCGACCAAGCCCGCGCTCGTGCTGACAGACCGTTCCAGCAGCACGTCAACCTCCGGCTGGTAGCGCCCAACGCGAGCCGCGATCTCGCGTTCGTCCAGACGCTCGGCGGCGATGCCCAGCGCCTCGAAGGCGTCAAACAGCAATTTTTCTTCGACGCGGACGCGGCTGCACAGGATGCCGACTCTCATTCGCCCCAGTCCTCCATCACCATCGGCGCAAGCTCGACCTGCACCGGGTTCAGGCTCGTGACTTCCAGCTCCACGCCGCAGTCCGGGCAGGTCAGAATTTCGCCCTGCATCGCGTCGCCGGGCACCTGAACGTCGCCGCCACACTCCACACATTCACACCGCACCATGATTGTTCTCCTGACGTTTACGCTAGAAACGAGAATAAAAAGCGCCCTGACCGGCGTGTTGACCGATCAGGGCGCCTGGCTCACACATTCAAGACCAAGGACGCTACCGGGCAAACCGCCGCCAGCGAGTGCTCTGCTTCTTGGTCTTCTTCACGTCGTTGAAATACATCGTTCGTCCCTGTTGCCGCAACTAAAAACCACCCTGACGGGTGGCTCTTGGCTTTGCGTTAGTGTTCAGCACGCAGCGCGAGAAAACCACCCTTACCTCTGGGTCGCCTTCTTCGCCTTCTTGACCATGCTGCTCATCAAAAACATTGCGCGCTCCTGTAAATCATCGGAAATGATAATGCGCTTTTCTTCACATGTCAAGTCAGTTTAAGAAGTCATTCTGAGAAATCCATAGAACCAGCGCCAGCGTATTATGTTGCGATACAATGGAAGAAAATGGAGGCGTCATGATAAAGCGAATCTTCTTCCTCATCCTTCTTTTAACAGCCTATCCCGTCGCCGCGCAGGATGCGACCTGTGACGCCGACACCGATTACATGACCGAAGGCGCGGCGCTCGTGGAAGCGGGCGACTACGACGCAGCGTATGACGCTTATACCTGCGCGATGGAAGCCGCGCCAGAAGATTACATTCCGGTGGCGCGCCGCGCCGAAGTCTCCCTGCTCGCCGGGAACTACGTCGAAGCATTGGACGATTACGCTTTACTGCGCGCCCGATTTTACCCGGATGATCTCGGCGTGTATGGAAAAATACTCGTGGAATACCGCGATGCCATTGCCGCCGACCCGGAGAATATCTCGCTGTACGTGTTTCGCAGCTTCAACCGCTGGTGGGAAGAACAGGTCGATTCGTCCATGCGCGATTACGAGCGCATTCTGGAGCGCGATCCCGATAACCTTTACGCGATTCTGTGGCGGGGCAACGTGCTTCAATACATCGGCAACGAAGACGCGGCAGCCGAGGATTTTGCCCGCGCCCTTGAGCTAGACCCGGAGAACCCCCAGGTGCATCTCATCATGGCGGAGGCATACGTCGCGTCCGGCGATTTTGAGCAGGCGCTGGAGTCGCTCGATATCGCCGCCGATCTGGGGTTTAGCGAGTCTCCGGTGTTATTGGACTTGCGCTCCGAGGCGCTGGGCGGCTTGGGAGATCAGGAGGCGGCAGCCGCCGCTTACGCGGCATTTGTCGAAGCGGTTGCTACGGACGTGGTGGAGGGAGAGCCGCTGGTGGCGGGCGAGACAGTCGACCTGGAAATGGTTCCTGGACGCGCTTACCGCCTGCCAATTTCCGCCGAAGCGGGCACGCAGCTTGAGATTGTGACGTCCGGCGACCCGTATGAGATGGATTCGTTTATCGCCCTGCTCGCCCCCGACGGCACGCCGGTCGCCGGCAACGACGACTCGCCCCGGCTGGACGCTGTCATTCCGTCCTACGAGGTATCTGAGTCTGGCGAATACACCCTGCTGGTCACCACGTATATCGGCGTGGGTGAAGGAACCCTCAGCGTCACGCTGAACGTCGAGTAGCGATAACGATGGGTTACGGATGTACCGTGATTGTTAGTTCTGACGCGAAACCCCACCCTCTGTCTCCCTCCCCGATTTCGGGGAGGGAGAACCTGGAAAGCACGCTCCTGC
>CALMDI010000319.1 GCA_937864975.1 uncultured Chloroflexota bacterium
TTGGCGAAAAGACAGTCGGTCGTAGGGGCACGACGTGTCGTGCCCGGTTTACGAATTTACCGGATGAACCACAGAGATACGGAGGAACAGAGGGTTTAATTTAATCAATCGCTCTGTTTCTCTGTCCCTCTGTTGCTCTGTGTTAGCTCTTTTTCCCGGCGGTTCAAATTCTTGTTTCCAGTATGTCGCGTGCCGCGCTCAGCATCACGTCAATCGGCGGCTGAACGCCCGTCCAGATTTCGAACGCCGCCGCGCCCTGCCGCGCCAGCATCCCCAGCCCGCCGAGAGCGCGCCCGCCGTGCGCCTCCGCCTTGTCCAGCAGGCGCGTCCGCTCCGGGCGATAGACCATATCGTACACCGTGACGCCATCAGGAAACGGCACGTCGTCCGTCCACGGACAGGCATCAACGTTGGGCATCATGCCAACGGTCGTGCAGTTCACGATCAGGTCGGGCTTCCCGCGTGCTGCCGCTTCGAGCGTCATCGGCATCGCGTCCACGCCCAGATCGGCAATCATGCGCTGGGCTTTCTCCGGCGTGCGATTGACGACGGCGATCACCGCGCCCGCCTCCGCCAATCCATACACCGCCGCCCGCGCCCCCCCGCCCGCGCCCAACACCATCCCCTTTTTATCCGCAACCGTCACGCCGCGCGCCGCGAGATCGTCCATGAAGCCAATCACGTCGGTATTGGTCGCGCTCAGGTCGCGCAGGGTGATGGTATTGACGGCGCCGATTTTACGCGCGCGGTCGTCAGGACGCACATGCGGCAGAACAATTTCTTTCAGCGGCACGGTGACGTTCAGCCCGACGTAGCCGTGATCGCGGAACTCACGGATTGCCAGCCGAACGATGTCCGGCGGCACAGGCAAAAGTTCGTACTGCCAGTCCGTCATGCCAAGCGCCGCGAACGCCGCGTTGTGCATGGCGGGACTGAGGCTGTGCGAAATGGGATAACCGATCACGCCGACACGGTTCACGACAAAGCCTTTATTAACCGCCAAAACGCCAAGAAAACGGAATTTGAACCGCAAAGGCGCAAAGAACGCAAGGGTAATTCAAGAAGGTGTAGGAGCGACTGGCTCGGTCGCCCCGCCTTGGCGCTCCTGGCGTCCTGTCGGTTCAAGTATCTCTGTCTCGACGGTTCAGTTCGCTTTCGAGAGTTCCAACTGCCGCACATCCGCGCCCAGTTTCGCCAGCGTGTCGGCGTAGCCGGGGAACGAATCGGCGGCGCACTCCGCGTCGATCACGCGCGTCTGCCCCTCGGCGGTCAAGCCCGCGACCGTCAGCGCCATCGAGATGCGGTGGTCGTCATGCCCGTAGACTTCCGCGCCGCGCAGCCGCTGCGATCCGCGAATGACGAAACCATCCTCGGTTTCGGTAATCTGCGCGCCGAGCTTCGTCAGTTCAGCGGTCATGACCGCGAGGCGGTCGGTTTCCTTGACGCGCAGTTCCTGCGCGTCGCGCACGACCGTTTCGCCTTCCGCCGCCAGCGCCGCGACCATGAAAATCGGGAACTCGTCGATCATCCGCACGACCACCTCGCCGCCGACCTGACTCCCCTTGAGTGCGCTGTGGCGCACGCGGATCGTGCCGACCGGCTCGCCCGCCTGGGTGCCTGTTTCCGTCACGATCAAGTCCGCGCCCATTTCGAGCAGCACGTCGAGAATTCCGGTGCGCGTCTCGTTCAGGTCGATGTTCGTCAGCGTGAGATCGCTGCCCGGCACGAGAAGCGCGGCGACGATGACGAATGCCGCCGACGAAATATCACCCGGCACGACAAAATCCATCGCCTTCAAGCCGCCGTTCGGCATGAGGATAATCTCGTCGCCCTCGGTGACGATATCGACGCCCATCGCCGCCAGCATCCGCTCGGTGTGGTCGCGCGCGGGACCGGGCTGCACGACCGTGGTGACGCCTTCCGCGAACAAGCCCGCCAGCAGCACCGCGCTCTTGACCTGCGCGCTGGCAACCGGCATCGCGTAGCGGATTCCGCGCAGTTGAGCGGGCTGGATATGCAGCGGCGCGCGCCCGTTGCTGCCTTCGATTTTCGCGCCCATCTGCTGAAGCGGGTTGATAATCCGGTTCATCGGTCGGCGGCGAAGCTGCTCGCTGCCGTCGAGCACGCTCTCGAATGGCTGCCCGACCATAATTCCTGCTAACAGACGAATACCCGTTCCCGCGTTGACCAGATCGAGAACACCGCGCGGCGGTTTAAGTCCACCACCGCCAATCGTCAATTCGGTCTTGCTGTGACGCTCGACCGGGACGCCAAGTGTCTGCACCGCGCGTAGCGACGCTTCGGTATCGCCCGCCGGGAGCCAGTCGCGAATGTGGGTCTCGCCGTCTGCCAGCGCGCCGAACAGCACGCCGCGGTGCGAAATCGATTTATCGCCGGGAACGGTCGTCGTGCCGCGAAGCGGTTGACCGGGATTGACCAGAAAGTAATCGAGCGCCGTCATTTGGGATTGTTCTCCTGCCGCTGCTGCCAGCCAAGCCGCGCCTCACGGATCGGGGTCAGGCGTTCCGCCAGTTTCTGCTCGTCGCGTGAAATTAACATGGCTTCGAGAATCGCTAATTGCATTCGGAAGTAGGCAAGCAGGGTTGCCACCGCCTGCGTATTCGTGCTGAGAATGTCGCCCATCATCTGCACATCCTGCGCCGCCAGCCGGGACGTATCGCGGAAGCCACCCGCCGCCAGCTTCCAGACCGCGTCGTCGGCGTCCCCCTCCTGTGCGACCGTCGCCACCAGCGCCGCGCTCAACAGATACGGAAGATGGCTGATCGCCGCGACCACCCGATCATGACGGTGCGCGTCCATCTCGATGGGCACCGCGCCGAGCGCTTCGACCAACGCCAGCGCGCGCAGCCGCGTTGCCGGAGTCGTGCGGCGCGTCGCGACGAGCACGAACGGTCTGCCCCGATAAAGCGTCGCGTCGCTGGCTTCGATGCCGCTCTGCTCCTTGCCCGTCATCGGGTGCCCGCCAATCGCCTGAATGCCAATTGGCAGCACCCCCATCGCGTCGATGATGTCTTCTTTCGTGCTGCCAATGTCGATGAGCAGCGTGTTCGAGCGCAGGTACGCACCTATACGGTTGCGAATCATCGAAATGATCGCCCGCACCGGCGCGGCGAGGATCACCACGTCGGCATCGCTCACGCCCGCCTTCAGGTCATCGGTGGCGCAGTCCACCAGCTTATTCGCCAGCGCAAAGTCGCGCGCGCCGGGGTCTAGCTCGACCGCCGTGATCGTATCCACATAGGGTCGCAGCGCAAGCGCCATCGACCCGCCCATCAAGCCAAGTCCGACAATCGCCAGATGTTTGGCTTTAAAGCCACCGGCGGACATTATGCTGTCCGCCCAACCGCAGCCGCCACACGGCGCACCTGCTCCATCATGTCATTGAATCGTTTGTAATTCAGGCTCTGGCGACCGTCCGACATGGCTTTATCCGGCTCCGGGTGAACTTCGACAATCAGCGCATCGGCCCCGGCAGCGACGGCGGCGCCCGCGTGGGCTGCGTGCGAGGAATGGTCCGCGGTCATGACGTGCATGCCGGCGAACACGGTT
>CALMDI010000320.1 GCA_937864975.1 uncultured Chloroflexota bacterium
AAAGACCATACTTGTCATAAACGTCAGTGGAGGCACTCGGGTAACCCGCGGCGCCTCTCCCCTTTTTCCTACACCACGCAGCACCACACACAGCATCGAATAATCTTCGTGTGTAAGGTCGAGTTCCCCAATCCAGTTGATCTGGCGAAGCCGGACGCGCAGGTAATCTTCGACATCCCTGGAGCTGGTTAACGAGGCGAACGGCGCAGCCATCAAATTATCTTTTTGCACCACACTTACTAAATCGGTTAATGTATATATTAGCATGAACTCCTGAGGTGCTTCATAAGAGAATAGGCTCGATGGCTGCTGAAGATAATCTTGTCTCCGATTTGTTTGAAGGTATGTGTCTTACCTATCTGAAAGAAGGCGAAATACGAGTCCTTCGGCTGCTTTGTGGGCTGGATACGCCTGACGGACCCCGATCCCTGGAGCAGATTGCATCGCTCTATCGGCGCAACGTGGTTGATATGCGTAAGGCGCTGGCGCGCGTCTTGCTTAAATTGCCAGAGCGCAATCTCGATTCGCTTCAGCGTTATCTCGAGGATGAACAGCACGCGTTTCACCGCAGCCTGACCAGCCCGCAACGTAAGGCGATGCTGAAAATCGTCACCTTCGCGCTGGTCGTTCAGCAGACGCTTGCGAAGGCTCCTGCTGTCCCTGTTCCGCGAAAAGCATCACCGCCTGCTGCCCTGCGACCGCAGCGCGATCCAGGCGTTGGCGCGCGGCTCGTGTCGCGCACGCAGGCGCTCGCCTCGGCGCTCGACGACCTGGGCAGACCTTCGCACTATGAAGGGATTCACAAACGCGCGCTCCAGCAGCACGAGATCACGCTGACGCCTCAGGCTGCCTATCAGACGATAGTCAATGATCGTGATTTTTTGAGCCTGGGCGACGGTATGTTTGCCCTCGCGCGCTGGCACAACCGCACCGAAGGGGACGGCGAACCGCGACTGCGCTACTGCCCGCCCCTTCCGATCAGCGCCAAAGCCCGCGCAGATACATTTTTCGAGCTGGTGATTGTCGCGCATGGCTGGATGACACAGTCTCCCATCACCTATCAGGAAGGGTGGCTGCGGGCGCAGCGTCACCTGCATGTGGAACTAAATCCGCAAGACCTGGTTGACCTCTGGTATGCGGTCGGGTTGTGCGCTTCGGTGGACTTTGCGCGCTCGCGCGGTCATCGCCTGGTCGTCTCTCCTTTACCAGTGTCGGACGTCGCCGCAGCACGCGGGCTATGCCTGGAAACCTCGATTCAGCGCATTGACCTCATGCCCGCCGTGCTTCGGGCGCTGGCTGACCTCTATCATCCGACCGCTGCCATGCTTGCCGAGATGCTTTACGGGGATGTAAGAGATAGCAGTGAATTCCTTCGCCGCTTGCGGCTTCTCGAAGCGTTAGGAGGTGTCCGCAGCACGGGGAAGAATGAGTGGACGCTGACGAGCGCCGGCTTCGATCTGGTCGAAAAATATGCGCCCGAAGCGATGGATACCTTTTCCGCCACGCAGATTTCCGCTACCGATGCCGATGCGCGTTGGGATGACGTCGGGTTATTTGACTTATGAGCAACCATGCCGCCGGATCGTACCCGCCTGCCGTCAGCGCACGCATGGCTGAGGTGTTGGCAACCACGGCACGCCAACTGTTTCCGACCACCGTCGATGCAGCACAGGTGGTGAAACGATGCGCGTAGTATATTGTTAATTACGGTACCGTCATTGTAAGAAAGTAATGCAGCTTCCGACGCGCAACACAGTTACTGCCCCCTGTGAACCTTTTAACTAACTACCCAGAAATGGTCGGTTGATGCGATTTGTTGCTTCTCTCACGCGAGGTGCGAATGAGCTCAATACGATAGCGCGCCTTTGGCAAGAAAGCGGAGACACACGTAATCCATTTGAACACGTCTTAATTACCCCTCTTTTTATCCCAAAGTCCGGTATGGCAGTCATTCGCAGTTGGAAAGAGAGCGGCGTTATCAAGAATCTTTACTTTGACAGCGGTGGATTTTATGTCCAGATGGGGAGAATAGATTACGTTGATTTGTACTTTCGTTTGCTTCAATACTATCGCTGCGAACAATGGGCAGACTGGTACGTTTTGCCTGATCACGTACCACTCACTGGTGAAGTTCAAACGCGAGTTTGGCAAAAGGTTCGTGACACTGTTGAGTACAGCAGAAATTTCCTCGAGGAATTACCCGACGATCTAAAGCCCCGTGCAATTCCCGTTGTGCATGGACACACGCACGATCAAATTAGCTATTGCCTCGAACATCATCTATCACTAAATACGTCGTATGTGGGATTCGGCAGCTTTCATACCAGTGGTAAGAAAAGCAGCGTCAATAAGCTTTCCGGGGAAACGTACAAAACACTAAGTTACATCGCGACTACCCTTGTCCGAAAAGGTGTTCGACTGCACGGCTTCGGCGTTGGAACGCCTCCGGTGGTTTATTTGCTCTCCGCAATAAGCGTGTTCAGCTTCGATTCGATTGGATGGATGAAAACCGCAGGCTTCGGAAAGGTGTTCCTGCCTTATATTCGCGCATATAACATTACCTACTTTGACAAATCCGCCACAACGATTCGGGAACGCCAATTTATAGAGATGAAAGAAGCGACAGGTCACGATTGTTATTTTTGTCGTTCCTTCGACCGACTTCATCGGGAGCGTTATTATCGAACACTGCACAATTTAGCCGTTATCCTAGATATGGTTGGCGATAATCTCGACCCCATAAGGGCACGAGAAACGATCCGTAAATACTCCCCAGATTACACCTATTTGGTGGGACGTAATGAGCAAAACCTCTAGGATTAGCTTCCATGTTCGCCACGAAGTCAAACCGGATCGCGTCCTCGACGTGCTGAAACGTATAGCGCAAATGACTGATTACTATGATATCACGCAGAGTGACCGGCAAATTGCCCGTGCCAAAGCGTTGGGATGTATTTCCTCTGCAGAAGAGTCGCTGACGGAACTTGGGCGCTCAGCGTTGAAGGTCGTCAATGAACGCAGCCAACTTTGGGGAGAATTGGGACACTATTTACATTACACACTCTGGAATCCCGAAACCCCAGAAATAAACGCTTTTGCGTACTTCTACCGGATTTTCTGTGATTACATTTACACACAAGGAACGTTCAGTACAAATGTTTCTCGTGAT
>CALMDI010000321.1 GCA_937864975.1 uncultured Chloroflexota bacterium
TTGCTCGGCTTAATTTTGATCCTGGGGACGCTGCATCTGCCGCTCAGCATCTGGCTGATGACCACCTTTATCCGCGATCTTCCGCGCGAGATTGAAGACGCGGCGTTCGTGGATGGCTGCACGCGCTGGCAGCTTCTGCACAAGGTCATTATTCCGCTGGCGCGCCCCGGTATGAGTGCCGTGTTCCTCGTCTCGCTGCTGACGACCTGGAACGCCTTCCTGATTCCGCTGATTTTCACCAGCACGCTCGACTCGCAGCCGATGACCGTCGTGCTGACGTTCTTCATCGGACAGAACGAAGTCGCGTGGGAGTCGATGTCCGCAGCAGCCGTGGTCACCATGCTGCCGCCGATTCTGCTGGCGCTGTTCTTCCAGCGCTATCTCGTCCGCGGTCTGACGATGGGAGCCGTCAACGAGTGAGCGTAACGCTGCACGGAATCGGGGTGTCGCCCGGCGTGGTCGTCGGGCGGGCGCACCGCCATCAACTCGCATCGATTGCTGTGACCGCCGAAAACGCCGACCCTGCCGTGTCGTGGGAGCGGCTTCAGCGTGCGTTCCTCATCGCGGACGAGCAGCTTACGGCGCTTCAGGCGGAGACGACCGAACGCGCGGGCGGCGACAGCGCCGCCATTTTCGAGGCGCATCGCGCGTTTTTACACGACCCCGAACTGGTCGAGCAGATGCGCCGGCTGGTTACCGTGGAAACCCTCGGCGCGGAGAATGCCGTCGTCAGGGCGACCGGGCAATTCGAGGCGATGCTTCAGGCGACGGGGAATCCTTATCTACAGGAACGCGCGCTCGATCTGCGCGATCTTCGCCAACGGCTGCTGCGGATTCTCCAGCCGGACGCCGTCCCGGCGCTGACGCTTGATGTCCCCGTGATCCTGCTTGCCGACGATCTCATGCCATCGGACACCGTTCAGCTTGACCCGAAGCATATTCTCGGCATCTGCCTTGCGGGCGGAGGACCGACCTCGCACACCGCCATTCTCGCGCGCAGTCTTGGCATTCCCGCCGTCGTCGGCGCGGGTGTCGGCGTGCTCGACATCGCCTGCGATGAAATCGTCCTGCTGGATGGCACCAACGGACTGATTGTCGTCTCACCGGGCGCGTCCTCAATCGCCATCGTCGAGGAACAGCGCGCCGAGCACGAAACGCAATCGCCATACGTCCTTCAAGATTCGGCTGCGCCTGCCATCACACGCGACGGCAAGCGGATCGAGATTGGGGCGAACGCAGGTCGCCTTGAGGATGTGTCCGAGGCGCTGGCGTATGGCGCAGAGGGAATCGGCTTGCTGCGAACCGAATTCCTGTACATGCAGCGGTCACACCTGCCCAACGAGGAAGAACAGGCGCGCGTGTATGCCGAGATTGCCCGGCAAATGGCGCCGCGCCCGGTCATCATTCGCGCGCTCGACATCGGCGGCGATAAGCCCGTGCCGTATCTGCCGATGCCACGCGAAGACAATCCCTTCCTGGGCGAGCGGGCGATCCGGTTGCTGCTGGCGCACCCGGACGTTTTCGAGGCGCAGCTTCGCGCCGTCCTGCGCGCCGCTTCCGAACAGCCGACGATTCGCCTGATGCTGCCGATGGTGTCCGACGTGCGCGAGATTCATCAGACGCGCGCGCTGCTCGACAGGCTGCGGGCTGACGAACGTATGGAACAGGTTGAGCTTTCGCTCGGCATGATGGTCGAAACGCCAGCGGCGGCGCTGACCATTGACCTCTACGCGCCCTGGCTCGATTTTTTTAGCATCGGCTCCAACGACCTGACACAGTACACACTCGCCGTCGACCGGGGCAACGCGCGCATTAGCAGCCTCTACAACGTGCTGCACCCCGCCGTTCTACGCCTGATGAAACTTGTTACGGATGCGGCGCATGACGCGGGAAAATGGGTTGGCTTGTGCGGCGAATTCGCGGGTGAAGCGAGCGCGGTGGCGCTGCTGCTGGGTCTTGGCATGGATGAACTCTCTATGTCTCCACGCCGCATCCCCGCCGTCAAATCGGCGGTGCGTGCAGCCGCCTATTCCGACGCGCAGATGCTCGCCGCAGACGCGCTCCGCCAGCCGGACGCGCCCC
>CALMDI010000322.1 GCA_937864975.1 uncultured Chloroflexota bacterium
GGGTGTCACGCGCCGATCTAAGTTGGCAGGCGCAGCTTGCCGTCATGAAGGACTGGGTCAAGACGTGGCACAACCGCAACCCGAACATCCGCGTGATGGACTACTACAACGACCCGTACAGCCCGGCGGCGACGACGGTGCTGGTGCGGTTGCAGGGCGTGCGCGGCGTGACCGTGCCGCAGGACGAAGACACGCCCGACCTGGAGCGGGCGCGGCTGCTGATTTCGTACTTTTGGGATAACAGCGCATAGGCGCAAGGAGACGAGAAATTGGCTGAAGTCCGTACCATGAGCGAGGGCGAACTCCGTTGGGTTCGCGCATCCGGCGTTGGCAATGTGTGGGCAACCGCCGCTACGCCTGTCAGCGGTATCTTTGCCTTTGTCCGGTCGTTTTCGTACACCTCCGCTCAGACGGTCACAACTGTCAACGAGCGTGGACGTCCTCATCACAACAAGATCACGCAGGTTGCGCCCATCGACGTCACGATGACCTGTGCATGGACGGGGCGCTTTCCCTCTGCCGTGAGTGGCAGCGGCGCAACCGTGCCGATGATTCACCTTGAACACCGGGCAAGCGCCGCCGAGATTGGCAATGGGACGACTGGTGATTTTACGCAATTTCATGGCGTGGCTCTCGCCAGTATCCAGTTCACAGAGGGCGCGGAGGAAAATACGCTCAACGTGTCGTTCCGTGCCCTCGCCATGAATGGACCCACCGGCTCTGGATACCTCAGCTAACGATGACGGGCGAAGTCTTCTCATGGCTGGAAGGACAGGCGTACTTCCACACCGGCAGCGCGACCGCCTCCGCTGTGGTGGGCTTCGCCCAGTCGCTGCAAGGGCAGTTCGTGTGGGGCTACGAGAACTACCCCACCCTCGGCGGCTACGGCAACGTGCTGACGGGGCTGCGCGCCGACGTCACGATTGCCGCCTTCTGGACGCCCGTCAGCACGATTGCCCGTCTCGCTCAGTCCGCGACCGCCGTGCATATGCACATCCGCCAATCGAACGGCGTCGCGTCGGCGGGCTACAAGCTGTGGAGCGGGCGCATCGGCTCGATTCTGCTGGCGGGCAATGAGGGCGGCGTGCTTCAGTATTCGATTGGCTACTACGCGAACGAATGGAGTGCCTATGGAACCTAGACGCATTACCTCACTTGACCAGTTGGACACCATCGCGCTGGTCTGCGAGATTGTCCGTGACGACGGCTCGATTGCGGCGTTCGAGTTCGAGCAGCCGCAGTACAGCGAATCGGTGATGCTTCATTACGAGGATGAAGACCCGGCTGCGGACATCATCGGCGCGGACACGCACGGCAAGCCGATCTACGACTTCAACAGCCCGATCTACCGCAAGGCGCAGCAGGACGTGGCACTGCGCCGGGCGATGCGGCTTGTCATTCGTTACATCAAACTGGCGCTTCCCGGAGACACGTTTGACGAGAAGCGCGCCGCGCTGGAACGGGCGCTCAGCTACGCCGAAATCGACCAGCTAATTATGTTCATGAATGCGATCATGGCGAAACGAGAGGCGAAGCGCGACCAGCTCGCCGAACGATTTCAGTCAAATGGACGTGCGCCTGATGCGAATCGCGCGGGCGCGCCGAATCGCAAAGCGCGACGTGCTCAGGCTGCCGGAAACTGAGCTAGAGGACGAGATGGTGTACGAGATGTACCGTGAGAAAGAGATTGACCGGATGATGGACACGCTGGCGGGCGACGGCGGCGAGAAGTCGAAGCTTAGCCCGGAGGCGTGGGCGGCGCTGGCGGTGGCAAGGTTGTAGACAATCCGCGTGACTTGAGCCGAATCGACTTACAATGGTGGCAAACACTATTGGAGGGCGAAATGAAGTTACTTATTCTTGTCGGCGGGCTGCTCATTCTGGCGGGGTGTACAACATGGCAGGGCGGTGGAATATTCACCAGCCCGACACCCACGACCGCGTCCGATCTGCTGTCAACGTTTCGGGTCACTGGCAATGCGCGCGACGTCAGTATTACCTACCGTTACAATGGTGGGTCAGAGGAATTTGACGATGTGCGATTGCCGTGGGAGCGCAGTTTGCTACTCGACGTAGGCGACAGCGTTTCCGTCTTCGCATTCGCATTCGATGGCGGCTTACTCGAATGCGAATGGACTGTTGAACGGGCAGCGGGCGCAAGTGATGAGGCGCGCGCGGACGGTGACAGTTCAACCTCCGTGAGCTGCGGGGGCACATGGATAGGGTTCACTTACGACTAATCGGTAGTTCATAACAGGACATCGAAAGCGCTCTCGAAAGGGGGCGCTTTTGATTCTAGGGACACGATGGCAAATCGTACCGTCACCATCCGCATCAGCGCCCAGGACTCGTTTAGCGACGTCATGCGTCGTTATCAGCAGCAAATCGGGCAAGCGGAGCAAGCCACGCAGCGCGTTGGACAAACAGCGCAGCGGCAAGGCGGTTTATTCCGCGCGCTTGGCACTGAGATTCAGGGTGCGCTGGCAGGTGTGACTATCGGGGCGTCGATACAGGCAATCGGCGCTCTCAACGACCTCGGTATGCAAGGGCGGCAGACCGGGGCGATCTTCAAGCAGATGATGAGCGAACTCGGTGTATCTGCCGAGAACATGCGGACGCGCCTTCGCAATGCTACCGGCGGTGTCGTTGATGACTTAAGCCTTATGGGTGGCGCGAACCTGATTCAGCGCTTGGGGCTGACCGATACCGACGAAGAGCTTGAAAGTTTAATCGGCAACATTATACGCCTGAAACAGCCGACTGATGACGTTACTACGGCAGTCAGTAATTTTGGGCTAATGATTTCGAATCAGTCCCTTTTAAGGCTCGATTCGTTCGGGCTGTCGAGTCAGCGCGTGAAAGAGCGCATGGAGGAATTGCAAGAAACCCTCGGACGTGAGGAAGCCTTTAAGCTCGCCGTCTTCGAAGAAATGAATACTCAAGTCGAGCGGCTTGGTCCCGCTGCCGAGGCGGGCATGACAGCCTTTGGTCGGCTTGGCACACAAATTCAGAACACGCTTCAGGGCGCGGGAAACATCGTTGCTCAGGGCTTAGAAGCGGGCGCGCAGCTCATCCTGATTGGTGAGCGTGTTATCGAGAACGTGATCGAGCCGATTGCGGATGCGAGCCAGGCAGCGAGCGAAGAAACGCGCCGCCAGCTTGAGGAGGCGCGCGATGTTGCCGAAGAACTGGCGCGGCTGCGAGAAGCCAGTGAGCCGGAACCACTGACACCGACTCCGCTTGAACTGAACGTGGGTGGCAACCTGATAACCACCATGAGCAACCCCACGGAAACGTTCCGGCTGATCGAGCGTGCCATTCAGGAATACGAGGACGCTTACGGCGTCGCCGCGCAAACGACGGAAGATGTGATGCGCGGCTTGCGGCAGACGCAACTTGTAGATGAGACCTTCGTGCCGAGCCTGGAGTTTCTGGACGCGATCAATTTTGCCCTGGAACGCCGTGAGGACGCCGAAGAAAACATCGCGCGGCTGCTCACGATTCAACAGCAGTCGCTCGCATCTATGGCATTTAGCGACTTCAACCGCCTTGAGGCAGGCATGGAAGCGCGCCGACGCCTGTTAGAGCAAAACGCGCAGGTCGATCCGCTGGATTTGATCTGGCAGGAGAATTTCATCGCCTCGCAGGAACGGGTACGGATGCTGCAAGCCGCCGCGCGAGAAGACCAACGCGCCTATATCGATGCCTTCGATCCGGTTGATATGGCGTGGCGCGACAACTTCATTGCAACTCAGCAGCAAATGGGCGCGGCTCAGAACGCCGCCCAGCTTGAGGGCATTGTACGCGACATGCAATCGATGTTCCCAGCGGGCGCTCAGTTCGCCACGGCGGGCATGGCGCAGGAAGCCGACGCGCTGGCGGATGACGCCGAGCGCATCTATGGGGCGCTCCAGTCTGCTGCTGAAACCGACGCTATCCCGCAGATAACGCTTGACCGCGCTGAAAGCGCCGCCGACGCCGCCCGCCGCATGGCGGATGACATGGCGCGCGCCGAAGAAAATGCGCGGAACATGTCGCTCCGTGGCGCGCTTGGCGTCAACCCCGACAACCAGAACCGCTTACTGGGCGAGGGCACGGATGCCTTCCTCGGCTACCTGCGCGATCAGGGCTACGCCGACGAAGACCTGCAGCCGCTCCAGGACATTCTCGACCTGACGAGTGGGCGAGAGACGGAACTGTCGCAGTATTTCGAGGACACCGCCCTGCCCGCGTTTGAGACGCTGTTTGCGGAGTACGGCAAAGAGACTGCCGCGACCGCCTACACCAGCTTCCTGGAAGGCTTGCGGACGGCACAGGCGATGGGACTTAACCCCGCTGACCCGTTCCTGCTATCCGGCTTTGTGAGGTTAGGCGAAGGTGGCGACAGCTACACCGTCCAGCCGGGGGATAGCTGGTCGCGCATCGCTTCTGAGCGCGGCATATCGGTTGCCGAGGCGCAACGGCAAGCCGGGCGCGGCGGCATGTTGCACCCCAATCAGGTGCTGAACTTCGGCGGCGGGGGCGGCGTCATGCCGCTGTCGGGTATTCCATCGGACTACCAGGGGCGCGTCATGGGCGGCGCGTTCGGCGAGGGCGGGCAAGTGCCCGACCTCACGCCCGTCGAAACGTCCATGCAGAACATCCGCGACTACAGTAGTGAGTTCCGTGTCAACTGGGGCGAAGCGGCGGCGACCGAAATCCCCGCTGTCAACACCGGGCTGGAAACCACCGTCGGCAGGTTCGACAAGGTAAACAACGCGGTGTTGAGCGTGGACGAGCGGATGCCCGCCGTCGCCACCGAGACGAAGCGCGTGGCGGGCTTTGCCGAAAGCGTGTCGGAGAAATTTGCGCTCGCCCGCGACTACGTCAAGGAAATCGCCAAAACTCACACCATCACGTTTGACACGAGGGTGCGCTATGACGGACCGGTTCCGGCGTGGTTTGACGATATGTTCAACCGGAAGCTGGCGAGGGTTATGGAAATCAACGGCGGCGCGATGCCCGGTGATACGAGACGGTGACGATGGCTATCGCTGACTACTTTCTGTACGCCGACCTGGGGCGGGACGCGACCTACAGCCATCCGCTCGCCGACCTGTCGGCGTATGTCGAGCAGGTCGATTACACCTTCGGCATGGCGGACAGCTTTGATGAAATCGCGCCGCCGTCGGAGTTCACCGCTGTTTTGCGCGACCCGGCGTTCGACATCATGCCGGAGCGTCCTCTCGCGCGCTACTTCGGGCTGCTCAAGCCGGGGCTGGCGGTGCGCTTCCAGTCGCGCTTTCAGAACGAGGCGCAGACACAGTACACCGGACGGCTGCGCGACTTCGTGCCGACGCCAGGCGAGTACGGCACACGTCAGGCGAGGCTCGTGGTGACCGACGTCATGCGCGAGCTGCAAAAAGCGGAGTACGCGCCGACCATGCAGGAGGGCGTGCGGACGGACGAGGCGCTTCAGGCGGTCTTCGACGACGACGTGGTGGCGTTTCCCTACACCGCGCTTCCCGACACGATCACGGCGTTCGAGACCGGGCGCACGACCTTCGAGTACATCGGCGACGTGCATGAGAACAAAAAACAGGAAGGCGTCAGTCCGTGGGGCTACATTCAGGACGTGGTCGGCGCGGAGGTCGGCGGGCGCTTCTTCTGGAACCCAAAGACGGCGCGCTTCGTGTTTCTATCGCGCCGCCACGACACTGAAACGCTCGTCAGCGACACCTTCACGGGCGACGACTTCAACGACGCCGACGCGGACTACCGCTACGCCGACCATCTGATTAACGCCATCACGGTG
This sequence comes from uncultured Chloroflexota bacterium, assembly GCA_937864975.1. Lineage (GTDB taxonomy): Bacteria > Chloroflexota > Anaerolineae > Aggregatilineales > Phototrophicaceae > ZC4RG36. The sequence goes on from CALMDI010000322.1 coordinate 5,795, forward strand.
AATTTTATCCCGCGCGATCTGGGCGCGGCAGGGACGGTCGTCGCGACCTATCCGAGCCTGCCGCTTACCGTCTCCAACCTCGCCAACTTCCGCATTACGATGCGTTATCGCACGACCGTCACCGCCGTCGGACAGATCGGGATTGTGGCAGGCAGCGGTATCCAGCCGGTGGCGGGCGTGGACTATGCCGCGACCGACGAAACGTCCGGCTACGGCGCGACGCAGGATCGGACCGACCGGCTGACCGTGACGGCGAGCTTCAAAGGCGACAAGGTGGTACTGCACATCGTCAGCACCGAGAACAGCACGATTTACCTGAACACGCTTCAGGTGCGCGCGACGCCCGCTTACACCTTCGACCGGATTCAGGTCTCGGCGGAGAACGCGGCGTCGATTGCCGCCTACGAGCGCCACGAAGCGGAACCCTTGCAGTTGCTCGCGCTGGATAACCGCGACTTCGCTCAGCAGGTGGCGGATAGCATCGTCAAGAAGAGCGGTGAGCCGATTGGACGCTTCGCCAGCGTGTCGTTTGCGGGCAACGCCAGCGACCGGATGATGGCGCACGCCCTCACGCGCGCGATTGGCGACAAGATCACCATCGTCCACGCCGCGATTGGACATGACAGCGACTACATCATCGTCGGACAGAGACACCGCATTGCCTTCGGCGGCGAGCGTCCCCACCGCGTGACGTGGACGCTGTTTCCCGCGGCGCGCACCCGCTACTGGCGCATCGGCGTGCCGGGCTGGGGCGAGCTCGGCACGACCAACCGCCTGATTCTCTAGGAGCCGCCCATGCCCTGGAACGCGCCGTACACGTTTGCGCCGGAGGAGACGCCCCCGGCGCAGCTACTGAACGAGCAAATCCGCGACAACATCACGGCACTGCATTCGCCCCAGGCGGGCGAGGTCACCTGGACATCCGACAAGACGACCACCGCCACCGGCTTCGACCCGATTTCGGGGCTGTCGATCACGCTCGTCTCCACCGGACGTGACATGCTCGTCGCGCTCACGGGCGCGGCGAAGCTGAGCGTGTCGGGCACGGTCGTGCTCGACTTCGCGCAGGATGGCGTCCGCCTGGGCGGGGCGACGCCCGGCACGACGCGCACGACCGCGGATGGCAATATCAGCTTCTCGCGCATCGTGACCGGGCTGACGTCGGGCGTGAGCTACACCTTCACCGTCGAGTGGCGCGTGACGTCGGGAACGGGGACGCTGTATGCCAACGGGCAGTTCTACGCGAGGGAAATCTGATGCGGCGTGGCATCGCTTTTGAACGGGACGCGGTGAACCTTGAGACACTCGACGCCGATCTGCGCGCGGCGTTTGGCGACACAATCGTCGGCGTGAGCCTGGACGACGTGGGTGAGGTAACGCGCGGGCGCGTGCTTGTGGCGGGCGACTGGACGCCGGAGGACGAGGCGCGGCTGACCGACCTCCTCGCAGCGCACGACCCGTCGGTCGTGTCCGCGGGGGAACAGAAACGGGCGCGGCGGGACGCCGCGCGCGTGACACTCGCGGCGATGATCGACGCGCTTGACCTGAGCGAGCCGCTGACCAACGACCCGAAACTGGCGCGGCTTGAGAAAGCGGTGCGGCTGCTGCTTGCAGAGCGGCGCGACTGATAGAAAAGGCAGGTGAGGCTTGATTGCGTATTACGTTAGCGGCGCGTGGGCACAAAACCCATTTTCACCGGAAACCATCGCGGCATGGAATCAGCTTGATACGTTGAAAGCCATGATGTTGCTGTTTGCGATTCTGCTGCTGGCATTGTTCGGGATGGTGGCGAACGACTGGCGCAAGACAGGACAGCACGGGAAGCAGCTTGAAATCAGCAAGCAGAACGCGGATAACCACGCGATGAACACCGACGCGCTCAGAACTGCAACCAAAGCGCTCGACCAGACCCTATCGGAAGCGCGCGAAGTGAACACGAAGCTTGACCGCCTGACGGACGCGCACGATTCGGGCGTGCGCGACATGCGAAAACTGCTGATGGAGGACACGGGCGGCGCTCTGACCTACATCAAGCTTGAACTGGAAAAAGTGAGCAAGCTCGTCAAGGACACCGCCGTGAGTGCCCAGCGTCGAGACAAGCGCGACACTGCCCTTGTCTCGACGCTGAATGCAGCGCTGAGGGAAATTCAGGGCGTGCGCGCGGCACTCGAACGGATCGCGCCGACGCCGCCGTTTGCGCCCGTGGCGCCGCCCGTCGTCGTCCTCGAAGCCGACGTGACGACTGCGCCGCCCGACGCGCCCGCCGAAACGCCCACGCCGCCGGGGGAGCCGACGTCATGAGCGCCGCCGACCCCCTTCCCGACCTCGAATTCTGCCTCGGCAGTATCCTGATGGTCATCGCCCTGTGCGCGGCGTTCAGCCTGGACGACTGGCGGCGCGGGCGGGTGTCGCGGGGCGCGGTACGACGATTGAGGAGACGACGCTGATGCCTGTTCTGGGACTCAACATTCTGGGCGATAGAAGCCTGCCGCGTGAGAAGATTCTACTGGACGTGGCGGCGCTGGACGCGAAGTATCACGTGGTCATGAACAATCCCGGCTTAGCCGACGCGGTGCTGGCGACGGGCGCGGATGTCATCTACCGCCAGTGGGACGATGACCACGCCAATCAGCGCGAAGACGCGCGCCAGTTCGTCCGCAATCGCCACGCCCTCGCGCCGCCGGGCTGCCTGCTGTACCTGGGCAACGAGCCGGACAGGACGACGCTCGCGCAACTCAACCGATGGACAACCGACGCGCTCGACGAGTGCGAGAAGCTTGGGCGCGTCGGCGTGATTCTCAACTGGGCAACCGGCAACCCGGAAGGCGCCGACTGGCAGCAGTTGCGCGGCTGCGTCGAGAAGGCGTATGCGGGCAAGCACCTGCTCGGCTTGCATCAGTATTTCGGCGCGCCCTTCGACGCTTTCCGCACGTGGCACATCGGGCGCGAGCAGGACGTGTACCGCGCCTTTGGCGACCGGACGCCCGAAATCGTCATCACCGAACTCGGCTACGTCCATGCCAACGCCGACGGCTCGCTTGACGCCTACCGGGGCTGGCGTGGCGACCTGAGCGCCGACCAGTACGCCGACGACCTGGGCAAGGCGGTGGGGCATTACGTGCGCTATGGCATTCACGCCTGCCTGTTCGCCGTCTCGACTGCCAATGACGAGAAATGGGGCACGTTCGTGCCGTCGGAAGCGGTGATCGCGCGGATGGCGTCCATCAACAAGCAAATGCGGCTTCAACCCACATCGATCCGTAGAGGATATTGAAACGCTCGTAAAAGTCGGCGCGCGGCGGCGGCGACCCCACCCGCGCCGCCGCAAAACCCGCCTGCGCGTCCCACAGCGCCCGATTCGGGCGTTCCCGACGGCTGGTACTGGCATCGTCCGGTACGCGCGCCCTTCGTTGTCACGTCGCCGTTTGGTGAGCGCGTCAAGCCGGAGGACTGGGACAAGCCGCCGGAACAGCAGCGCAAGGAAATCCATACCGGCACGGATTACACCGCCGCGGATTGGACAGCCTACGCCGCGCGCGAAGGCAGGGTGACGTTCGCGGGCTGGAACGCGCAGGGCTACGGCAATCGGATTGAGATTGACCACGGGAGCGGGCAGACGTCCGCGTACAACCACCTGGAGCGGATTGACGTGAAGGTGGGGGACGCGGTGCAGGCGGGACAGGCGATTGCCGTCATCGGCTCGACCGGCAGAAGCACGGCGCGGCACCTGGACTGGGAAACGCGCCGGAACGGTGTGCCTTACGCGCCCGCGCCCTACACGCGCCCGCATCCGGCAGACATCACAACGCCAGCGCCCGTACCCTTACCGCCCTCTGACACTGTAGCCGTCCCCCGCGCCGCGCTGCTGGCGATGCGCGCGCAATTGGATGCGTGGCTCTCGACAAACTGAAAAGGACTAACTCCATGTCTCGCTACCGTCTGAAACTCATTCTCGCGACGATCCTGACCCTTGCCGCCTTCTCGATGCCGACGACCGCGCAGGAACCGACGCCGGAGGTCGTCGCGCCCGTCGGGGACATCACGGTCGAGGACGGCGCGACCCTCAACATCAGCCCGCCCGACGCCCCAATGGACGACCCCGACGCGCCGGAAGCGCCCGTGTCCGAGACGCCCGAACCGGCGTTCGAGGCGCTGCTGACGATGGCGGCGTCGGTGGCGTTCGCCGTCGAGTGGATTAAGAAGGGGTTCCTCAGTCGCTGGCTGGACAATTCTGGCTTCGGCGACGAAGCGAAAGCGGCTGTGATTCAGGCGGTCGCCGCCCTGCTCGCGCTCGCGCTCGTGTTCGCGACGGAAGCGGATTTGAACGTGCTGGCGGTGCTGGGCATTTACCCCGACGCGCCGCCGCTGCTGGCGAAGTTCATTACGGCGTTCGCGGTGTCCGGCGGGAACATGGTATTGTGGGCGGCGTATCGGTTTTTTAAGGGCGGGACGTTGCCGGGCGCGGCGCGTGTGCCTCGGTAGTTCGTGGTATAATTGATGCTGTTCCCCCTGTCGCATTGTCGGCAGGGTTGAGGCGAACGCTTCTATGAAACGAGCCAGCCCATTGTCGGGCTGGCTCGTTTCGCGGTCTAGCGCTTATTTCACAAGATTGCGGCGCGCCATCTCGGCGTTAAGCGCGGCAACCGCCTCGCGCTCTGGCAGCCTGCCCGACGACCAGACGGTCTCGCGCGGCAGCCGGACGGTGACGAACTCGTCACCGATTTTCCCGCCGCGCCCGCCGCGCTCGACATATTCATCGAGCGTTACCTGCTTGGCAGGTGACGCTGAACGGAAACGCCAGCGCGATGTCCTCGCGGGCGAGCGAGAGGACTTCCACCCGGTCGATCCAGCGAAGCTCGAGCTTCGCTGTTAGTAATGTATATGGTTTCCACGTTATACTCTTTCTGCGCCGAAAGGCGCTGCTATGCTCTGTGCCGGGGGAGCTAGACCCTTCCCCGGCACGCTTCAAGCTGTTTCTTCTACGCCCAACGCGCCTGGGCGTCCGCGCGGCGCACGAGCCATGTCCCGCCCGACTTGCGTCCGCGCAGCCAGCCCTGCTGCAGGGCGTCCTTGACGGTGTCCTGCCTGACGCC
>CALMDI010000323.1 GCA_937864975.1 uncultured Chloroflexota bacterium
TCCTTGTGGGCGCTGAGGGGGTCGAGCCAGAGGCTCGACTGAAGTTCCCGCCAAAGGCGGGAACCCCGCGCGAGGGTTGGGGATGGGGGTTCATGGACTGTGCAACAGCCCGGCGCGCTGGTTTTTGCAGGCGCCAACCGTTAATATCATAACGGGGTTTTACGTTTCAACCCACTCGAAACTGAACCGGGCGGCGATTGGCTGCCCAGACGGGACTGATGGATGTTTGAACAACTGGCAATCGCCGCCCGCCCGATTCTCGATCTGCCGCTGGTGCGGCGGACGCGGCGCAATCACGGGCTGGAACACGCGACGATTCACGTGCTGGCGAGCCGCGTCAAAGGCTTGCAGATGGCGGGACGGTCGACCGAGGGCGGATTCATCCTGATTGGCGAAGCGCCGACCGAGACGGTCGAATCCGCCGTGAACGAGGCGCTGCGCCGGATGCGCGCGGGCGAGCACAGCCTCGCGGTACACCCGAACTGCGGAACCAATCTCGTGACGACGGGCTTGATGACGAGCGTCGTCGGGATGCTCGGCATGAGCGGAGCCAACCGCCGTGACACGTTCAATCGCCTGCCCGCGGTGATGGTCATGATGATGTTCACCGTGCTGTTTTCGCAGCCGGTCGGGACGGCGCTGCAAAAGCATTTTACGACCGATGGCAATCCCGCCGATCTGGAAGTCATCAGCATCACGCGCAGCCAGATGACGATGCCGTTCGGCAAGCCGGTGGCAATGCACCGCGTCGTCACACGGTCGAGCTAGGTTCGAGGGCTGACGGGATGAGCAAGAAGCGCAGCAAAGCGGCACGCGAAACGGCGCAAACCATCGTCGTCGTCGGTTACGGCGAGGCGTTCGGGGAGCCTGACATTGCTTACGTCTCACTGGGGGTTGAAAGCATAGACCCGGATGTTGCCGAGGCATTCCGCGCGACGAGCAATGCCATGAACAGCGTCATCGCCAGCCTGCACGCGCTGCGGATCGCGCCGTCCGATATTCGGACGACGAGTGTCAACGTGCACCAGCGCGCGCTCCCCCGCCCTACCAATGATGCGCCATTCGTCTACGAACACGTCGTCAGCAACAGCGTTCAGGTGACCGTGCGAGATACCGAGCAGTTATCCGACGTTCTGACCACGGCTGTCCGGCATGGAGCAAACCAGATCGAGAGTGTGCGCCATGCCGTTGCCGATCCATCGGCGCTGGCAGCGCAAGCCCGCGCGCTGGCGGTCGCGGATGCTCACAGACGAGCAACTGAGCTGGCTTCCGGTCTGAACGTGAAAGTCGGCAGGGCGCTGCAAGTGATTGAAGGGACAGGGATTGAAGAACCTCTGCGTAACCCTCGCATCGCTTTCGAGCTGTCGGCGAAGTTCGACGCGCCGATGCCCGTGAGCGCGGGTGAGCTATCCATCAGCGCGCGAGTGAAGATTGTCTTCGCGATTGAACCAGCGGACAGCGTATCCTGACGGTCGTGACGCACCAGCCATGAGCAAAACGCCCCCGATCTTCTATGTGTTTCACGGCGACGACGATCTGCGAATGGACGACGAAATCGCGCGCTTTCGCAAGCTGATGGGCGACGGTCCCAACGCCGAAATGAATATCGCGGAGTTCGACGGCACGGCGACCGACATCGGCGAAATCCTCGGCGCGGCGACGTCGTATCCCTTTCTGGCGGAGAAGCGGCTCGTGATCGTGCGGAACTTGCTGACGTGGATCACGCGCTCGAGCAGCTCGTGGCGGCATCGTTCTATCTGTCGTTAATATACCTTGGTATCGTCAACTTCACTTTTGTGGTGGATCGTCGCCGCGACCGCCGCTGGCGGACTATTAAGCGCCGCCGCCGCCGGCGGATTCCTGCTGTTGTCGGAACCTCGGCGCGCACGCCTGATGCCGGGCCTCATCAGCTTCGCCACCGGCGCGCTATTGGGCGCGGCGTTGCTGGCGTTGATTCCGCACGCGTTGGAATCCGGCATCGACGCGCATCGCTTGAGCGGCACCGTGCTCGCCGGCTTGTTGATATTCTTCGTGTTGGAAAAAATGGTGTTGTGGCGCCACAGCCACGATCATCATCACGGCGAGGCGCCGACCGGGGCCAGCGCCGCCGGGCATCTCATATTAATCGGCGATGGAATTCATAATCTGGTCGACGGCGTGTTGATCGCCTCGGCGTTTCTCACCGACATACGCCTGGGCGTGCTGACCAGCCTCGCGGTGGTCGCGCATGAAATTCCACAAGAAGTCGGCGACTTCGCCATTCTCTTGCACAGCGGTTTCAGTCGTATGCGCGCCTTCGTCTACAACATGCTCGCGAGCGCGACTATGGTGCTTGGCGGTCTGCTCGCATATTTTTTTCTGAGCACCGCCAGCGCGCTGGTGCCCTATGTGCTGGCACTTGCGGCCGCGAGCTTTATCTACATTGCGGTCGCCGATTTAATTCCCAGCCTGCATCGGCGCGTACATATCCGCGCGACCATCGCACAAACGCTGCTGATCGTGGCGGGCATCGCCTTAATTTTCGTGGCGGAACTTACTTTGCATTGACGACGCGGCATCGATAAGCGCTGCGTTCGCGCAAGTGCGACATGCGTCCCCAAGCGGCCGCGAGTGGATTTCGCCTTTGCCGGCACGTTAGAATGGCTCACCTCGATTGTGCGCGGCGCCCGCTGACAATGATCAGCCGGACGGCGCCAATCGACCCTTACGGACCGAGCGTGCCGCGGCGCGTTCTCACTCACACCCGGGGCGCGACTCTAATGTCTACATTCACGACTACTCAATACCGGTTGTATCGGGTGCTTGGTCTTGCCTTGCTATTGCAGGCGTGTCGCGGCTGGGACGTCGATGACGATGCGCGCACTAATGTCTGGACCTGGGTTGCGGGGAGCAATACCGTCGATCAGTCGGGCGTGTATGGCACCAAAGGTACCCCTACCGCGGATACCGTGCCGGGGGCGAGGTCCGGCGCCGCGTCCTGGATCGATGGCACCGGCACCGCGTGGTTGTTCGGCGGCGCGGGCAGCGACGGCGCCGGGGCCAGTGGCCGGCTTAACGATTTATGGAAGTTCACCCCCGCGACCGGGCAGTGGACGTGGGTAGCGGGCAGCGAAACGGTCAATCAAGTCGGCGTTTACGGTACCCAAGGCACCGCCGCTGCGAACAACGTGCCGGGCGCGCGCGAGGGCGCCTCGTCCTGGATCGATAGCACCAACACCTTGTGGCTGTTCGGCGGCAACGGTTACGCGAACGGCGGCACCGGCGCGCTAAACGATCTGTGGAAATTCAATCGCAGCA
>CALMDI010000324.1 GCA_937864975.1 uncultured Chloroflexota bacterium
CGACCGCTTCACGATACGTCATCGTTGGCATGTGCCCTCTCTCAGGTGGTTAGATTTGTGCAGGGGCACGCCGCGGCGCGCCCCTGTGACAGCCCATTCGCTTAATTCGCGGGGTCTTGCGTCGTCGGATCGAAGTCGACAAACCACGTCTGGAACAGTTCATCCAGCGTGCCATCCCAGCGCATCTGCGCCAGCGCCGCGTTGACCGGCTCGACCAGGTCGGAACCGGGCGGGAAGATCAAGCCCATCGGGTCGGACGCCAGCGGCTCGCCGACGATCCGAAGCTGTCCCGCGTTCACGCTCATGATCCCGGCGCTGGAAATGTTATCCATGATGACCGCGTCCACGTCGCCGTTGAGCAGCGCCTGCACCGCCACGCCAAACGTCTCATACGCCTGCACGCGATCCGCGCCGACCAGCCCCACGGCGGTGTCATAGTTCGTCGTGCCGGGCTGGCTGCCGATGCGAAGGCTCTCGTCGGCGGCAAAGTCCTCAAGCGAGTCGAAGCTGGTGTCATCTGCACGCGCGATGAGCAGTTGATCTGTCTGCACGTACGGCTCGGAGAAGTCCATCACTTCGGCGCGTTCGGGCGTGATCGAGATACCATTGGCGGCGGCGTCGAATTCCCCCGCCGGGATGCCCGCGAGCTGCGCGTCCCACGACGAGTTCACGAATACCGGCACAAAGTTCAGCCGTTCGCCAAGCTCGTTAATCAGATCGTACTCATAGCCCATCGCTTCACCCGTCGCCGTGTCCATGAACTGGAACGGCAGGTACAGATTTTCCATCGCGATGCTGACTTCGCGCCCGCCCAGGTCGGGCAGCGCTTCCAGCGTCGTCGGGTCGAACTCGACGAACCACTTCTCATAAATCTCGTCGAGGACGCCGTTCTCGCGAAGCTCATCCAATGCCGCGTTGACCGGCTCGACCAGATCGGAGCCGGTGGGGAAGGCGAATCCGAGCGCGTCCGACGTCAGCGGATCGCCCACGATTTTCAACTCACCGGCGTTAACGTCCATGATGCCCGCGCTGGCGATGTTATCCATAATCACCGCGTCGACGTCGCCGTTGAGCAGCGCCTGAACGGTCACGCCGAACGTCTCGAAGGCGACGATTCGTTCCTCGCCGATGAGTCCCGCCGCCGTGTCATAGTTCGTCGTGCCGGGCTGGGTGCCAATCGTCAGGCTGTCGTCCGCCACGAAGTCTTCGACCGTATCGAAGCGGTCGTCGTCGGCGCGGGCGATGATGATCTGCTGAATTTCGATGTAGCCGTCCGAAAAATCCATCACCTCGTCACGTTCCGGCGAGATCGTGATGCCGTTGGCGGTCATGTCGAACTCGCCCACCTGAATTCCGGCAAGCTGCGCGTCCCACGAGGTATTGACGAACACCGGCACGAAGTTTAGCCGCTCGGCAAGTTCTGCGATGACATCATACTCATAGCCCATTACCTCGTTGGTCACCGGATGGGTAAACTGGAAGGGCAAATAGGCATTTTCCATGCCAATTGTCACTTCGCGCCCTTCGAGGTCGGGCAGCGCATCCTGCGCGCCAGCGACGCCCGGCAGCACGAGCGCCAGCAGCAGTAAAGCAAAAAGGGTACGCATACGCATTATTCGGTCTCCTTCAACTCATTACGCCCAGATATCTTCGTAAACGGATTCGGTAGGTGGGTACGGCGCATTCAGCGCCCACTCGGTCGTTTCCTGAACGTCGCGCTCGGTCGTTTCCTTAATGCTGTCGAATTCCGCCTTTGTGAGCTGACCGTCCTGCATCATCCGTTCCGCCAGAATATTGATTGGGTCGCGCGCCAGCCACTTTTCAAGCTCGCCCGACGGACGGTAGGCGGCGGGATCGGTGCGTGAGTGACCGCGGAAACGGTACGTCTTCGCCTCGATCAGCGTCGGACCCTCGCCGCGCCGCCCGCGCTCGACCGCTTCTTTCACGACCGTGTACACTTCCTCGACATCCTGACCGTCAACCCATACACCCGGCATATTATAGGCGCAGGCGCGTTCGTAAACGTGCTCGACGGGAGCGGTATCGGCATAGGCGCTGTACTCGCCGTACAGGTTGTTCTCGCAGATAAAAATGCTCGGCAGCTTCCAGACGGCTGCCATGTTGAGCGCCTCGTGGAACGCGCCGATGTTCACCGCGCCGTCGCCGAACAGCGACACGCTCACCGCGCCCGTACCCTTGATCTGCGCCGTCAGCGCCGCGCCGTTGGTCACGGGTGCGCCCGCCCCGACGATGGCAAACGTGCCGATCAGACCAATGCTCATGTTCGTCAGGTGCATCGAGCCGCCCTTGCCTTTGCAGCAGCCGTCCGCCTTGCCCATGAGTTCCGCCATCATGTCTTTCAGCGGCATTCCGAGCGCCAGCGCGTGACCGTGCCCGCGGTAGGTACACGTCACCGTATCGCCGCGCGCGGGGTCAAGCGCCGCTGCCATCCCGGTCGAGACACCTTCCTGCCCGTCGCACAGGTGCGTTGTCCCGCGGACGACGTTCTCCATGAACAACTCCTGAATACGCGCTTCGGTCGCGCGGATCAGCAGCATACGTTCAAGAATCTGGCGGCGCTGCGCCGCCGGGAGCCGTTCGGTCATTCCATCGATCCTTTCATCAGTACGATGTCGTTGCGAATTCGTGCAAGCGTCGATCCATCGCCTCTAGGAAGCGCGCGGCGATTAACCCGTCGATGATGCGATGGTCGGCGGAGAGTGTCACGTAAGCCGTCGTACGAATGTGCAGCCCGTGATTGATGACCAGCGGGCGCTCTGTCGCCGCGCCAATCGCCAGAATACCGACCTGCGGCGGGTTCAGGATCGCCGTGAAGCGCTCCACCTGTTCCACGATGCCGAGGTTGCTCACGGTGAATGTGCCGCCCTGCATCTCGTCCGCGCGCAGTTTGCCCTCCCGCGTCCGCCCGATCAACTCTTTCGACCGCGACGCCAGCCCGGTTAGCGAATAATCGTCGGCGTGATGCAGAACGCGATCCTGTTCCGGGGAGCGAGTGACCTCTTCATCGCGGAGAACACGATCGAAGCTCCCGGCCTGCACGGCATCGCCCTGACGCTACGAAGCCTTGGGCTCGTTGCACACCAGATGGGCGATTACGGGCAGGGGCGGGCGTTGCACGAGGAAGGCCTGGCGCTCGCTCACGCGCTGGGCGACAAGCACGGCGTTGCCGTCTCATTGACCGGGCTCGCCGGGCTGGCAGTGGCAATAGGAAGGGTCGAGCACGCTGTGCTCTTGGCCGGGGCCGCCGACGCGCTCTTGCGGGGGCTGGGTTCTGTGCTGGAGCCGCTAGAGCGCGAGCTTTATGACGCGGCTCTGGGCGCCGCGCGCGCCCGGCTTAAGGCGGAGATGTTTGTGGCGCTCTGGGCCGAGGGCCAGGCGCTGACGCTGGAGCAGGCGGTTGCCCGTGCCCTCGACGGACGCTCGGCCGAGGATTAATTGCGGCGGCTCATG
>CALMDI010000325.1 GCA_937864975.1 uncultured Chloroflexota bacterium
AAAAGCGGCGCCTGCATCAGCGCGTGCAGATCAAAAGACGTCATCCGACGGTGCTCGCAACGGACTTATTGGTACGGGTAATGGTTTTCGGTATACTGCTGGTATACAAGAACCTAACACATGCCGATAGGCTCTGTCAACAACTCGTCGTGAGAGGATAGAACCATGCCCATCGCGGGTGATCGTCCGAACGCGCCGTCGCTCACCGTCAGCCCGAACCCGGCGATGGTGGACGACGCGCTGTCGATTCATATAGTGAACTGCCTGCCGGGACAGCGGGTGACATTACGGGCGCGGGTCGAGGACAGCAGCGGGAAGGTGTCGCAGTCGGCGGCGACTTTCGTTGCCGACGAGCGCGGCGGCGTGAACCTGTCTGAACAAGCTCCGGTCGAGGGGTCATATCGCAGCGCAGACGCGATGGGGTTGATCTGGTCGCTCGCTCCGCAGGCGGGCGGCGAGGGACTGCGGATTTTGCAGGCGGCGCTCGACCCGATCATGCTTGAGCTTTCGCTTGAGGTGAACGGCGAGGTCGTGGCAACCGAACGTATCGAACGGCGCTGGGTCGCGCCGGGGGTCGAACGCATCCCGGTGCGCGCGGGCGACCTGCGAGGAACATTGTTTCTGCCGCCGGGCGAGGGTCCGCATCCGGCGATCATTCTGGTCAGCGGCTCCGGCGGCGGCGTTGGGGAAAACCGCGCCGCGTTGTTTGCCTCGCACGGTTACGCCGCCTTTACACTGGCGTATTTCGCCTATGAAGATCGCCCGCCCGATCTTGCGGAGATTCCCCTCGAATATTTCGGGCAGGCGATTGAATGGCTTCAGTCTCAGCCGCGCGTGGACGCGGAACGCATCGCGGTCACGGGCGGCTCGCGCGGTGGCGAGCTTTCGCTGCTGCTGGGGGCGATGTTCCCGCAGATCAAGGTGGTGGTCGCCTACGTCGCCAGCGGCTATGCCTGGGGTGGGTTCAGCAAGGAGGGCGAAGTCGAAAAACCCGCGTGGACATACCGGGGCGAGCCGGTTCCTTACGTGATTGCGAACCGGCGGCGTCCCTTGACTCCGGTAGCAGAGCGACCGCCGCAGATGGAACCGCTGGCGCTGACGCCGCATTTTCTCGCCCGGCTGGACGAATGTGATGACCCGGCGGCAGCCGAGATCGCGGTGGAACAGACCAACGGCGCAATCCTGCTCGTTTCCGGCGAAGACGACCAGATGTGGCCCTGCTCGATGTTTTCTGACCTCGTGATGGAGCGGCTGAAACGCCACGGCTTCCGGCACCCGTATCGTCACCTGCGCTATCCGGGGGCGGGGCACGCCATCGTCGCACCGTATGTTTCGACGATGCTCAACACGCTCAAGCATCCGGTGGACAATGGCAGCTACGCGCTCGGCGGGAATCCACAGGATCAAGCCTTCGCGAACGCCGACTCGTGGACTCAGGTGCTCAAATTCTTGGCTGAAAACTTATAAGGCTTCGGAAAGGAAAATGATGATTTCACGCGAGGAATGGTATCGGGAGCTGGCGGCGCGGCGCGCGGCGGTGTGGGAGATTGTGCAGCGACAGCAGGGGGATGTGGGCTTAATTTTCGGCAGTTTTGGTCACAGCGAGCCGTTTCGTTACCTGACCAATTTCGTGCCGGTTCTGGGCGATACGTGGGCGGTCATGCGCGGCGCTGACGATATAACCGCTGTGATGAATTTCCACTGGCAGACGGAAGAAGCGCGCGACCTGTCGGGCATTCAGGATTGGCGGGGCGAATTTAACGCTGTGCCCACGGTGATTGAGCTTCTTCGGAACGCCGCGCCAAGCCGGATTGCCGTCGTTGGGCTGCACCGGATGCCGGTGACGGCTTACGAGGCGATTCGGGCGGCGCTGCCCAACGCGACGTTCGTGGACATTGGCGCGGACGTGGCGGCGCTGCGGCGGATCAAGAGCCAACTGGAAATTCGGCTGCTGCGCGAGGCGGGACGCATTACCGATGCCGCGTTCGACGCGATCCGAAGCGAGTTGAAGCCAGGGCTGACCGAGTTTGAAGTTGCGGCGAAGCTCGCGTATACGATGCAGAGTCTGGGGGGCGAGCTGTCTTTTGAGCCGACCGTCGTCAGCGGGAATGACCGACCGATCATGATCCGGCGACCGACCGACCGGCGGCTGGAACGCGGCGATTCGGTCATGATCGACATTGGCGCGATGTATCAGGGCTACCAGGCGGACGCCGCGCGCACCTACGTGCTCGGAGAGCCGAACGCGCAGCAGGAGAAGGTCTGGGAGACAGTGCGGCGCGCCTATGCCGCGAGCATCGAACTCTGCCGTCCGGGCGTCCCGGCGGTCGAGCTTCATCGCGCGGCGGTGAGCGTGATCGAGGGCGCGGGACACCGACTGATTCACCGCGTCGGGCATGGAATCGGTCTGTCCACCTCGTTCGAGTGGCCCAGTCTCGACAGCGAGACGGCGCCGCTGAAAGCGGGCATGACGTTCTGCATCGAGCCGGGAATCTACGTGGCGGGCGCGGGGAATATGAAGTTTGAAGACGATGTGCTGATTACCGACACCGCCTACGAGCTTCTAACCCGCAGCGCGCCGGATTTGGTCGTGCCGATTTAAAGGAACCGCTTGACAGGCGGGGCATTTTGGACTAGCTTAGTTCCATGCATCAAGAGAGGCTCTGTTTCAGAGTCCGGCAACCTGGGAAAGTCAACCCAAGGTGCCCTTCCACCGTGTGGAGATGTGGTCACAGACACCTGTGGCAACGAAATTGACGGTGGTGGACGCGCGCCGCGCCTCGTGCTGATGCAGCCGAGGCGTTTTTTATTTTGGCTCAGCCACGAAAGGATTTCATGATGACTTCGATCTACCTCGACCATTCCGCGACCACCCCCGTCGACCCGCGCGTTGTCGAAGCGATGCTTCCCTATTTCACCGACGTTTACGGGAATGCCTCGTCCGGGCACGGCTTTGGACGCGCGGCGGAAGCCGCCATCGAAGATGCGCGGGAAACGGTTGCAAGTGTTCTGAACTGCTCGCCGTCGGAGATTATTTTCACCAGCGGCGGCTCCGAAAGTGATAATCTGGCGATCCGGGGCGCCGCCTGGGCGATGCGCGAGCAGGGCAGGGGAAATCACCTCATCACGTCGCCCATCGAACACGGGGCGGTCAGCAAGACCGTTGACCAGCTTGCCGCGCTGCAAGGCTTTGAAAAGACGATTGTGAGCGTCGATCAGGTGGGGTTGGTGCCAGTCGAGGCGTTTGCCGCCGCGATCCGACCGCAAAGCACCGTCGCCAGCATCATGTATGCCAATAACGAGGTCGGCACGGTTCAGCCCATCGCGGAGCTTGCGGCGGCGGCGCGCAGGAATGGCGTGCTCTTTCACACCGACGCGGTTCAAGCTGCCGGGCAGCTTTCCCTCGATGTCAACCAACTCGGCGTCGATTTGCTCAGCCTCTCGGCGCACAAGTTTTACGGTCCCAAGGGTGTCGGCGCGCTCTACGTGCGGGACGGCGTTCGCCTGACGCCCATCCAAACGGGCGGAAGCCACGAGCACGGGCTGCGCGCCGGCACGCAGAATACGCCCCTCATCGTCGGGCTTGCGGTGGCGCTTCGGCTGGCATATGAGGAGCTTGAGGAGCGCACGGCGCATTACCAGACGCTTCGTGACCGCTTGATCGAGGGCGTGCTGGCGTCTGTTCCCGGCGCGCATCTCACGGGGCACCGCGAGCGCCGCCTGCCGTCGCACGCCAGCTTCATCTTTGACGACATCGAGAGCGACCGGCTGCTGACGTCGTTGAACGTCAAGGGTGTGGCGGGGAGCGCCGCTTCCGCGTGTAAGAGCGGAAGCCCGGAACCCTCTGGCGTGCTGCTCGCTCTCGGTTACGATCCGACTCTGGCGTCTTCGAGCCTGCGGCTGACGGTGGGCGCGCAGACGACGAGCGCGGATATTGACGCCGCGACTGCCACGCTCACCGACGTGATCGCCGCGATTTCACGCTCGAATGTGAGCAACGTTCCGGCATAGGTCATCGCGGGCGTGAGTATCGAGTTTTGACAAATATCGGTTGAACACCACAAGCCCATCCTGTGTGATGGGCTTTTTTGTGTGAATTCGTTGACAGGTTTTCAGAAAGTGACTATAGTGTAATCAGCTTATTTCAGTGAGTGAAAAAAGTTTGATGACGAAGTTACAGCGCGGCAATCGCACGCTCATCAAGGCGATGAACCGCAGCCTGGTTCTGAATACGATCCGGCGCGAAGGTCCGCTTTC
>CALMDI010000326.1 GCA_937864975.1 uncultured Chloroflexota bacterium
GTCGCCGTCGCCGCCGATTTCGTTCGACGTATCCACGATCACCACGCGCCGCGATTCGGCAAGGACGCGCGCCGCTTCGCGCAGCATCGTCGTCTTGCCGACGCCGGGCGGTCCGAGCATGAGCAAGCTCTGACCGGACTCGACCAGATCCTGAAGAATCGAAATCGTCCCATAGACCGCGCGCCCGACACGGCAGGTCAAGCCCACCACGTCGCCCCGGCGATTGCGAATGCCGGAGATGCGATGCAGCGTTCGCTCCATGCCCGCGCGGTTATCCGCGTCGAACGAGCCGATGTTCGCGACCACCGTGTCGATGTCGTCACGGGTAACTTCGCGGTCGCTCAACGGCGTTTCGCCATTGACGTACCGCGCGGCGGGCACGCGACCGAGGTCAAGCACAATTTCGAGCAGGTCGTCCGTATTGCCGAGGGTATCCAGCTTATCGCTCAAATGACGGGGCAAAACACGTTTCAGCTCATGTATGTCGTCCGTTATGCGACGTTCCATGCGTTAACTTATCACTCCTGGTGTGGGTTGATCTCGATGACCGGTTCCGTAACCTGACTGGTCGGCGGTCGAATCGGGCTTGGGATGGCTTCCAGCGTGCGCGCCAGCGGCGCGAAGCTCGCCTGACGAATGCCCGCGGTGATGTGGCGTACCATCACTGCCTGATCTGCCCACCGGTTAAACCCAAGCTCAATCAACGCCTCTCCGAGCCAATCCTGATACCGACGCATACACACGTAAACCGGGAGCTTGTCCGCGCGGTTCGCGCGGGCAATCGCGCCCGCCAGTATTGCCGAGACTTCCCGAAACAAAATGTCGGGATGCAGGTAAGGCACCAGATAGATGCCGCATTTTCCTTCCGAGACGGCGACGTAGCCCTGAATGCGGTCGCCCTGCCGGTAGACCAGCCCGGCGCTTTCGCTCGACGGCACGGCGATATGCTGAACCAGCCGCGGCACGATGTTGCAGTAGAGTAATTGAATGTCCATCGCGTCGCCGTCGGTCTCTTCGGCAAGCTCAATGCCGTTCGAGTCTCCAAATCCCTGTCCCGGCGCTCGCCGCCAGATTTCCTGCCGGGCGTAGACCGCGAAGCCTGCCGTCCGCATCGTCTGGAACAGGGCGCTCGCTTCGTCCACTTCTCCGGTCAGAATATGCGCGCCGCGCCTGCCCGCTTCCGCCGCCATCGCGTCGAGCATGTGCAGCCACGCCGTATCGTGCATGGTCGGCTCAAGCTGCGGCGCGATGTAGACAATCTGCGCCAGATGCTCACTCGCCTTCAGCCGGATTTGCCCGACGACGTGCCCGTCGCCCGTGCGCGTAATCAGCGTACACAGGCTGCGCTGCGGCAGAACAATGCTGGAAAGCACCGCGCTGTTGGGACCATCCGCCGCGCGGGTGAACCCCAACTCGCTGTCGAGCACGATTCCCTGATCTGCCAGCCGTTTGACCAGTGGAATGTCTTTGAGTGTCGCCGTGCGGGTGTCCGGTACGCGGTTGGGCATCGTCTACCAATCCTTCAGTCAAGCCGCCGTTGGGAGGGAAGGGTGGGCGATTGCCGAGCGTCAATCGGGTGCAGCCAGTGAAGTCCTGAGAAGCGGGAAGAAGAGCTATGGAGGTACGGACACGTGCGCCTGAGTATTCTCATTAGGGCTTATTATATCATTTTCGTGGTACGCGGACAATGCCTTTAACAGACGCTTATACAACATTTATCCACAGGAGGATCGACGCACGACTCATTTTTGCACCTTTATGAGCCATTGTACACCTTTATAAAGTGCTGTCGAGGGGATTGTTTCGCGGCGCGGCACGATATTGCTTAATGCGAGGTGAAAGAATATCGCGTCGAGTGACGGACAAATAGTCCAGCGCGGGTTGGCACTATGCGCGCGGCACAGAACTCGTATCCTTACAAAAGTACGAGTCATCGAGGAATGCTAATGCCCAGAGATTACACTGCCCAACCGATCCATGAAGTGCGCCGCGCCGACCGCGCCGTCACCGACGATAAGTGGATTCGGACGCTGCTGCACCGCGCGCCCATCGGCGTGCTGGCAACGGTGTACGAGGGACAGCCGTTCATCAACAGCAACCTGTACGTCTACGACGAGGCGGCGAACGTGATTTACATGCACACCGCGCGCTACGGGCGCACGCGCGCCAACGTCGAGGGCGGCGAGCGCGTGTGCTTCAGCGTCAGCGAGATGGGGCGACTGCTCCCGGCGGACGAAGCGCTCGAATTCAGTGTCGAGTACGCGGGCGTGACGGTGTTCGGGCAGGCGGCGGTGATCGGGGACGATGAGGAATCG
>CALMDI010000327.1 GCA_937864975.1 uncultured Chloroflexota bacterium
ACCCTTGCCGGGGATCGTGGCTTCGCGTGTGCGAATCGTATAGACCGACTGCTTCAGATCGCGATTCCATTGCAGCGCGTTCCACGCGAGGTCGAGATGCGCGTCGAAGATCAAGCGTGGTGTCATGACCTTATTTCCTCTGTGTTGGCTGCGTCGTCAATCAGGTGGAAGCGACGACGAGCGCCAATGCTACGCAATTGCCTGAGTCGTCGCAAGAAGCCCTGATGAATGGGAATAAAAACCCCTGACCGACCGCATTTGCGGCTGGTTTTACAACCTTAGAGGCAGATTAACGTAATAGGAATATCGACATCGCTGCTACGGGACGCGGGAGTTAAACTCTGCGGCGACCAGCACAGCATTCCAGTTTCGTTTGGGGGGAACTATGTGTTGCGCTCTGACTATTCTTCTCCTGATCGGTCCACGCGCGGCGGCGCTGGTGTGGTCGCTGTTGGACCAGGCGCGCTGGCAAGTGACGTTTGACAATCTGCTGCTGCCTTGCCTGGGCATCCTCTTTCTGCCCTGGACGCTGCTGGCGTATGTGCTGGTCGCGCCCGGCGGAGTCGGCGGGTTGGATTGGGTGTGGCTTGTGCTTGCCTTCCTGATCGACATCGGCAGCTTTTCGGGCGGATATAAGAACCGCGAGCGCATTCCGCAAGTTCGTGCCTAGCGCGAGCAACTGAACACGAGGATTTGGCATCGCCAAGAAGTGGGTCCGGTAGCGAGGGCAACGGCTCGCTGATCTGCTCCGGTTTGTCGTCGGCATCAACGTGGCGCGGCACGTGTCAGCTTGTCTCACTTTGCGTGCTGCCGATTTTGTCGATGCCGACGACGCGATTCATAACCGATTTTCGATCCGCGAAGCAACGGTAGACAGGGTGTAACTAAAGCGGCTTGTGCGCCGAAATTCGGGCGCTGTAGACCCGCGGCATTCCGTCGCGCGGCGGGACAATCTCGCTCGCGTCCGCTTTGCTCACGACCTGAATATCCTTGAAGCCGATGTCGCGCATGATGCCCGTGTATTGCTCGACGTCAATCGCGCCGGTCACGCACTCCGCCCACCGCGCGATGCCGGGATTGCCCGGCGCGGCGACCAAAGTATCGCAGCTCGGCGATTGCCTAA
>CALMDI010000328.1 GCA_937864975.1 uncultured Chloroflexota bacterium
GATCACGTCAGCGGGCTTCGCAACCTGGATTCACCGATTTATCGGTTGATCACGGCGGACATGTGGTACGAGCAGCACACCAACGCCTGACGCCATTCATGTCATCCATCCCATCGCTTGATTTGCCTACGAGCTTCTCACACCCTGAGGTGGAACGCGCGCCATCCCCAATGAAAAAGCGCATCTGTATTCTTGCGTTCTCACCCGTCCGTAGCGACGCACGGGTGCTTCGTCAAGTCGAATATCTGGAACCCCACTTCGATCTAAGCGTGATCGGCGACGGCGAACGCCCACCGGGATGGGGCGCTGACGTCACCTGGCATCCAGTCACGCGCAGCGGGTCTTTCCGGTCGCGGCTGACGACTCTGCTTCTGCTTCTGCTGGGACGCTTCGTACCACGCCTATACGAGCTGTGGTACTGGCAAAAACGTCATCATCGGCAGGCATTAACCTATGTGATGGACACGCCCTGCGACGCGATTCACGCCAACGATTGGAATACGCTCCCAATTGCCGTGCGCGGGGCTGCCAAACACCACGCGCAGGTCGTGTTCGACGCCCATGAATATGCGCCGCTCGAACATTCGAACCAGCGGTTCTGGCGGCACGTGATCTCGCCAATGGTCACCTATTTTTTACGCCGCTACAGCCCGCAGGTGGATGTCTCGATGACGGTATCCCCCCCGCTGGCGCGGCGCTACTATGAAGAATTCAATCTGACGCCTCACCTGATTTTGAACGCGCCGAAGCCCGTCACGGTCGCGGATCACGCGGTTGACCCCGATCACATTCGCCTTATTCACCACGGGGCGGCTGTCCGCAACCGGCGGCTTGAGAGTATGATTGAAGCCATGCGTTTCTGTGAGGCGCGGTTCAGCCTCCATTTCATGCTGACCGGGGAAGACACCGCTTACATTGACGAGCTTCATCACCTTGCGGAGAAGACAGCGCCGACGCGGATCGTGTTTCATCCGCCCGTGCCGCCAGGCGAGATTGTGCAGCGGATCAGCGAATTTGACGTGGGCTTGTGCATGATCGAGCCGAGCAATTTCAGCACCGAGATGTCACTGCCCAACAAGTTTTTCGATTTCATGGCGGCGGGGCTGGCGATTTGCTGCGGTCCCTCGCCGGCAATGGCAGACATCATTCGTCAAACGCACTGCGGAATCGTCACGACCAGTTTTCACCCGGAGGACGCCGGCGCGGCGCTGAACACGCTCGATGGCGCGGCGATTGTCGATTTGCGGCGGGCAGCGCGTCAGGCGGCAACGATCTTCAACGCCGACCACGAAATGGGCAAGCTGGTCGAATTGTATACGAGTCTGATTGCGAACTGAGGGGAACCCTACTCCCGCGGTCAGCTACCTCGACTAAGGCTCGTTCATGCTCCGGTATTTACGCCAGCTCACCGCGGAATCATTTGTCTACGGGCTTTCGAGCGTGATCTCGCGTTTCATTGGCATCCTCCTGCTTCCGATCTACACGCGCGTTCTGACGCCTGAGGACTATGGCGTGGTCAGCCTGATGACCAGCACCATGTATCTGGTGATCACGTTTGCCGGGCTGGCGCTGGATACCGCTTCGATGCGGTGGTACTGGGACACGGAAGAAACACCTGACCGAAAACGGACGATGGCGTCATGGGCATGGTGCCAGCTTGCCGTTTCGTCGCTCCTCGGTTTCATGATCTATGCGAGCGCGGATACGTTATCCGTGGTTCTGATCGGACGAGCCGACGCTGGAGAGTTGTTTCGGATCAACGCCTTTGTCCTGCCGCTGGGCACGCTCGGCTGGGTGGCGACCAACTGGCTCCGGCTGCAGCGCCGTCCGTGGCAGACGATGGGATTCAACCTGCTGACCAGCCTGATCCACATTTTCGTGACCATCCTGTTGGTCGCCGTGCTGAGAACAGGGATCGCGGGCATCTTCCTGTCGCAGGCGATTGCCGGGCTGATCAGTTCCGCCATTGCCATCGGACTCATGAAAGACTGGCTGCACCCCCGCTATTTCCTGCCGCAGCGCTTGCGAGAGATGCTCAAGTATGCCCTGCCGCTCATTCCGGCGGCGCTGGCGTTCTGGGTTGTGAATTCGTCCAGCCGCTACTTTATCCAATCGTTCAGCACGACCAGCGAAGTGGGGCTGTTTCAGGTGGGAAGCTCGTTCGCGATTGTCGTCGCGGTGGTCTCGTCGGCGTTCCAGCAAGCCTGGAATGCGTTCGCCCTCTCGATACACAAACGTGACGAAGCGCGCCAAGTTTTCGCCGTAGTGTTTCTTGCCTACTGCTGGATTTCCTGTTTTTTGAGCACGGCGGTGGCGCTGTTCGCGCCCGAAGCGCTGAGACTGCTGGCGACCGAGGTATACGTTGGCGCGAGCGAGGTCGTGAGCTTTCTCGCGTTTAGCTACGCGATGGTCGGGCTGGCGCAAATCGCGGCAATCGGACCCACGGTCGCGAAAACAACCCAACCCACGGGCATCGGAGTCACGCTCGCGGCGGGCGCGAACATTCTGACGAATCTGTTGCTGGTTCCGCCGTTTGGAAAAGTCGGCGCAGCCGCCGCGGCGCTGGCTTCGCAGAGCGTTATTCCCGCCTACGTCTTTTACCGCGGGCAGCGCATCTACCCCATCCCCTACCGGTTTGGCGTCGCCTTCGCACTATTCGTTCTGTCGTGGGTGCTCATTGGGATCGGCAGCCGACTACCTTCAAACGAATTCTGGCTCTCCGTCGCGATCAAGCTCATCCTTCTGAGTCTGTTCATCCCGGCGACGTTCGCGCTACGGATTGTGTCGGTCGCGCAGGTGGTCGAGCTTTATCATCGCGCGCGGCTGGGGCTTCCGGCTCGGCTGAGCGCCCGACGTCCCACAAACGATTAGAATCTCTTCTGAAGCTTTAAGCTTCGTGTGAATGATACGTCGCGGGATCCTGTCCGTCTGGCACGCGCTCGCCACATTTGCAGACATAGCCGAGGAGTCGCGCCGGGTTGCCGACGACCAAGCCGTAATCGGGCACGTCTCTGGTGACGACCGACCCCGCGCCGATCATTGCCCAGCGACCGATGGCAATTCCACAGACAATCGTGCTGTTCGCGCCTAAACTCGCGCCTTCCCGCACGAGGGTGCGGGCAATCGTCCAGTCGGTCGCGCCTTTTGGCGAGCCGTCGGGGTTAATCGCGCGCGGCTGCTTGTCGTTCGTGAAGACCACGTGGGGACCGACGAACACACCGTCCTCAATCGTGACCCCCTCGTAAATCGAGACGTAGTTTTGCACCTTCACGCGATCCCCGATGGCGACGTGCGCGTCGACGTAAACGCCGCGCCCGAAGATACACTCGCGCCCGATTCGCGCGCCGCTGCGGATTTGCACCAGATGCCAGACTTTTGTATCGTCGCCAATAACCGCGTCGGCTGCCACGTCCGCCGAAGGATGAATATACGTTGCCATGTTCTCCCCTGTGGGTACGAGTTTGCCGTTTATCGAGATTGATTTGAGCCGCTAACTTAAGGAGGCAAGGGTCTCCACGATCCGCTGGCTGGCTCGTCCGTCGCTAAAGAGCGGCGGGCGAACAGTAGGAGTCCTGTTTAGCGCCTGGTCAACAGCGCTCACGATGCTATCTACGCCGGTTCCCGCCAGCCGGTTCCAGCCCGCCTCGACCGTCTCGACCCACTCCGTTTCCTCGCGCAGCGTGACACACGGCACGCCCAGCATGTAGGCTTCTTTCTGCAAGCCGCCGCTGTCGGTGAGGATGATTTTCGCGGATGCCGCTAAACCGAGTATATCCAGATACCCAAGCGGTGGAAGCAGGATCACATTTGGGCTAACCTGAACCTGAGCGCGGTCAAGGCTCTGGCGCAGGCGGGGATGAACCGGCACCACAATCGGCGTATCTGAAAAGCGGGCAAACGCGGCGAAGATGCTCGCCAGGTGCGAGGGCTGGTCTGTATTTGAGGCGCGGTGGATGGTCGCCAGGAAATAGCCGCCGGAATGGAGGCGGTGGTCGTCAAGGACGCGATTTCCGGCGCGAGTGCGATTCTGCACGAGGGCGTCCAGCATCACATCGCCTACATGATAGACGTTCTCGGTAATGCCTTCGCGAGCGAGATTGCTGACGGCAGTTTGAGTTGGACAAAAAAGCGCGCGGCTCACGTGATCGGTCAGCACGCGGTTCGTCTCTTCGGGCATGTCGCGATTATAGCTTCGCAGCCCCGCTTCGACGTGAGCCACGGGAAGCTTGAGCAGGGCGGCGGCGAGCGCGCCCGCGAGGGTCGAATTGGTGTCGCCGTACACGAGCACCCAGTCCGGCTGCTGCGACTCCAGAAGCGGCTTCAGGGCTGCCATCATCTGGCTCACCTGCTCGACATTGCTCAGCGCGCCGATGCCCAGGTTGATATCCGGCTTGGGGATATTGAGTTCTTCAAAGAAGACGTCCGACATTTCGGGGTCGAAGTGCTGCCCGGTATGCACGAGGTATTCGTGATGATGCTCGCGCAGGACGTGGCTCACCGGCGCGGCTTTGATGAACTGGGGTCGCGCGCCGACGATGGTCATGACATGCATTCGTCTTGCCTGCCCGACGTAAAGGCTGCGTACAAGCCTTAATGGTTCGGCACTAGTCCGCAGCAGTTCCCTGAGGTAAAGTTGTGAAAGTTGTGAATTGCACCAACTCTGGCGTAAGTCAGTATAACGCAGTGACTATTCGCTGAAAAGCAGTACCTCCGAGAAGCCGAACCCGCATGATTTCATCTCTTATCCGTTCCATCGAAGACCGTTCCGTCCCGGTGGGCGTCGTCGGTCTTGGCTATGTCGGGCTGCCTGTTGCGTGTATGCTGGCGCGTACGGGTTTTCAGGTCATTGGCGTGGACATCCAACGCGAAAAGGTCGAAACGATCTGCCGCGGCGAGTCGCCTTTTCATGGCGAGGAACCGGGTCTCGCCGCGCTCGTCCGCGAGGGGATCGAGACGGGCAAGCTCCACGCCACCACTGATGCTGCCAGCCTCCGGCTAGCCGGGATCATCCTGATCTGCGTCGATACGCCGATTGAGCCGGACACGCATACCCCGCTCTATCGCGGGCTGCGAGGCGCGCTCGCCGCGCTGGGATCCGTTCTCGCGGACGGCGCTCTGGTCATCGTCGAATCGACGGTTGCGCCGGGCACGATGACCGGGGTCGTTATCCCGGAATTGGAGCGCGCGAGCGGCAAGCGCGCGGGACATGACTTTTTCGTCGGTCACTGCCCGGAGCGGGTGACGCCGGGCTTGCTGCTTCACAATCTCACGACGATGAACCGGACGGTCGGCGGGCAAACACCCGACGTTGCCCGGGCGATGGTCGCGCTGTACCGCACCTACGTTCGGGGCGAGCTTGATCCAACCGATTTGCTGACCGCGGAAATCGTCAAAACCGCGGAAAATGCCTATCGAGACGTCCAGATTGCGTTCGCCAACGAACTCGCGCTGATTTCCGAAGCGCTGGGCGCGAACGTCTATGAAGTTCGCGAGCTGCTCAACAAATCGCCGGGGCGCGCGATGCTCATGCCAGGGGCGGGAGTCGGCGGTCACTGCATCCCGAAAGACCCGTGGTTGTTGATCGCCAACGTACGCGACACGGTGGACGCGGCGCTCATTCCTGCCGCGCGCGCGGTCAATTCCCACATGCCCTACCATATGGTTGAGCTTATCGAAGCGGCGCTGCGCGAACAGGGAATTCCGCTCGACGGCGCGCGGGTCGCCGTGCTTGGCTTTGCGTTCCGTGAAGACACAGACGACGACCGGGATACGCCAAGCGAGGTGGTCGTCAACGCGCTCAGGGCGCGCGGCGCGGAGCCAGTCGTCCACGACCCGTACATTCCGGCGTATCAGCAAGCGGTGGAAGACGCAGCGCGTAACGCGAACGCGGCAGTCATCATGGTCGCGCACCGCCCGTATCGGTCTCTGAATCTTGAGCGCTTGAAATCCCTTATGGCAACGCCCGTCCTGGTGGATGGACGCCACGTAATCGACCCCAGGACGGCACG
>CALMDI010000329.1 GCA_937864975.1 uncultured Chloroflexota bacterium
TCTCCCTCCCCGAAATCGGGGAGGGAGGCAGAGGGTGGGGTTTCGCGTCCACAGCATGGCAACTAGCAATCACAGTAGACTGTATGTCCGGGGCGAGGGAAGATTCCCTCGCCCCTGCCCCTCTCCTCACGAGGACGGCAAATACTCTTTTTGTAGCTGGCTTAACGGACTAAAAAATTGTCTTTTTTTGGCGTGTCATCTAGGTCGCTCTCATCTTCCCGTTCGGAAGGGGGAGCGGGGGTGAAGGGTTAATCGCATGAAACGAACGCGCCTGCTTCCCTATCTGCTGCTTTTGCCCTCCATTCTGTACCTGATCGTGTTCTTCGCCTATCCGATGGTCGAATCGCTTCAACTCGCGCTCATGCGGCAGGGACAATTCCTCAGCCTGCGCGCCGAGCCGCGCGATGACGCGCCCGCGGTCGGACAGGTTGCCATGCAAACCGAACTTACGGTGATTGAGCGCGAGCGCGGCGAAGAGCTGCTGCCCAACGGCAGGACGCGACCGACCTACTGGTTCCAGGTCGAAGCGCCCGATCTAGCCGGGGAGACGGTGCGGGGTTGGGTGGGTCAGGGCAACGTGTTTATCGAGTCGCGCACCGAGTCGACCACCGCGACGGTTACGTCGGGCGAGGAAACGCGCGAGTGGACGCTCGACCACATCCGGCGCATGTTTACCGATTTCCGCTTCCTGCCCGCCCTGGGAACCACCGCGCTTCTGATTGTGATTATCGTACCGCTGCAGTTTGTGCTGGCGCTGACAATGGCGCTGGTGTTGCAGAGTCAAATTCGCGGCAGTCACCTGTTCCTGTACGTTTACGCGATTCCGCTCGGCATCTCCGATCTGGTGTCGGGCATTCTCTGGTATTCGATTTTTACGCAGCGCGGCTTTCTCAACTCGTTTCTCACCGCCGCGGGATTTCTGGAACAGCCCTACGTGTTCATACAGGCGGGCAACACCGGCTGGATGGTCACGGCGATTGTCCTTTCCGAAGTCTGGCGCGCCACGTCGATTGTCATGGTCATCGTCGTCGCCGGTTTGCAGTCGATTCCGCGCGATTACATCGAAGCCGGGCAGGTCTTTGGCGCGAATTTGGGGCAGCGGCTGCGGCACATCATTCTGCCGCTGCTCAAGCCCAGCTTGCAGGTCGCGCTGATTCTGCGAACGATTCTGGCGATTCAGGTCTTCGCCGTCGTCGTCGCCATTACGGGCGGCGACGTGATGACAGTGCTGGCGAATGAAACCTACCGCTGGTATGACCCGGCGCGGTTTAACAACCCGAATATGGCAGCCGCCTACTCGCTGTTCATCATGGTGCTCTCGCTCGGAATTTCGTTGTTTTACCTGCGCGCCGTGCGCTCGCAGGAGGAAGCGGCAAAAACGATATGACGACCGAAACCGTTCGTAAGCCTGTCAGCGTCCTTGAGCAGCCGCCTGCCGACGCCGTCGCAGCCACACGGCGGCGCGCGCGGCTCCGGCACCAGCTTCGCCGCGGGAGCATTTACGTGCTGGCAATTGCGCTCGCCGTGTGGATCATCGTGCCGATCTGGCTGATCGCGACGATGGCATTCAGCACGCCCGCCAACGTGCGCGCCTTCCCCAAACCGATCCTGCCCTCTCCGGTATCCACGGATACGCTTGAGTTTTTCCTCAATACCACCGGCATCAAGAGCGCGGCGGTGAACAGCGTCGTCGTGGCGGTTCTGGCGCTGGTGATCTCGACACTGGTCGCCGTGCCCGCCGGCTATGCGATTGCGCGCTTCCTGTTTCGCGGGCGTGACGTCATTCGACTGGGCATCCTGTCGGTGCGCGCCTTTCCGATTGTCGTGCTGGCGGTGCCAATGGCGGTCGTCTACATCCGGCTTGGCATGTTCGACAAGGTTCACAGCCTCGCGCTGATGCACGCCGCGCTGACGCTGCCGACCACGATTCTCGTCATTGCCAGCGTGTTCGCCAGCGTGCCTTACGAGTTTGAAGAAGCGGCGCAGGTCTTCGGATGCACGCGGTTTCAGGCATTCTGGCGGGTGGTCGTGCCGCTTGCCATTCCCGGCTTGGCGGCGTCCGCCGTGCTCACGTTCGTCCTCTCGTGGAACGAGGTCTTCGCCGCCATCACGCTGACGATTGCGAACCGCACGCTGCCCGCGCAAATCCTGTACACGCTCGGTCAATCCGGTGAGCCATTTAAGTTTGCCGGGGCGTTCGTCATGCTCATCCCATCGCTCATCTTCATTTACGTCATTCGCCGCTACATGTTCAACATGTGGGGTTCGGTGAACAAATAGAGGGTAATCCAATGGCAGAGATCGTCATCGAAAACGCGGTCAAGAAGTTCGGCAATTTTATGGCGATTGACGACGTGAGCCTGACGATTCACGATCAGGAATTTGTCGTGCTGCTCGGACCCAGTGGGTGCGGCAAAACCACGCTGCTGCGCGCCGTCGCCGGGCTGGGGATGCTCGACACCGGGCGCGTGCTGATCGGCGGCAAAGACCTGACCTATCACCAGCCGAAAGAGCGCAACGTGTCGATGGTGTTCCAGAATTACGCCATCTTCCCGCACATGAAGGTCTACGACAACATTGCCTTCGGCTTGAAAATGCGGAAAGCGACCAAACAGATCATCGAAGAGCGCGTCGACAACGCGGCGAAGCTGCTGCACATCGAGAACATGCTCGACCGCTATCCCAGCGCGATGAGCGGCGGGCAGCGCCAGCGCGTCGCCGTAGCGCGGGCGATTGCCGTGCAGTCGGACGTGCTGTTGATGGACGAGCCGCTGAGCAATCTCGACGCGCTTCTGCGGCTCGAAATGCGCGCGGAGTTGAAGTCGCTGCTCGGTCGGCTCGGCTCGACGACCATTTACGTCACGCACGATCAGATTGAAGCGCTGAGCATGGGCGACCGCATCG
>CALMDI010000330.1 GCA_937864975.1 uncultured Chloroflexota bacterium
CAGCAGCGCCAGCAGCGCCATGCCCTGATAAAAGATCGTGTCCGGCGGCTGGTCGTTGTAGTACATCGGCGACGCCGGATGGAGCGAGCCGGACGATACATTTTCGTAATGGCGCTGTGCCCGCTCGCGGTCGCCCAGACCCTGATACGCTTCGCCGAGGAAGAAATGGATGGGGTTGTCGCGCGCGCCTGCCAGTTTTCCCTCGCCGAGGTTCGGCGGGTATTCCAGCGCGCGTTCCAGGTGAGCAATCGCCGCGTCATACGCCTGCGCCCCAAGGTGGCGCCTGGCAAGCTCTACATGGCTGGTGACGTACTGTGCCGTGACCTTGCCTTCACCCCCTTCCCAGGGGTGGAAGGTGCGGCTCGTTAACGCTGCGAGCGCTTCCTCATGCCGACCGAGCAAGTTGAGCAACGTGATCCACTCGACAGTCAGGTCGTCGCGCTTCAGGACGAGTTCAGGATACTGTTCGAGACGCGCGAGTCGTTCGGCGGGTGGGCGCTTAAGGTGCTTGTCGAGCTGATCGAGTTCGAACAACAGGCGCGCGTCCGACGTGTCCAGACAAAAGGCGCGCTCGTAATACAGCGAGGCGCGCGCCGAATCCTGGCGTTTGTTCATAGATGCCAGTCCGAGGTTGCGCTGCGCGGTCGGGAACTGCGGGTCAAGCTCGACCGACCTTTCCCAGCATTCGATGGCTTCGTCATAGCAGCGGTGGGCATACCAGAAGTTGCCGAGATAGTAGGGCGCCCGCGCATCGAGCGGGTTCACCCGCATCGCGGTCTGAAGCGCCGGGACGGACTCGATGACGTGCGGGAAACAATAGTCGGGCGACATGCGAGCAGCCTGCCGGAAGCTGTCTTCCGCGGCTGGCGCGTCTCCCGACTCCATCTCAAGCCAACCCTGAAAATACTTGACCATCGGGTCGGTCTGGGGCGCTTCGCGCAGCAGCGCAATTGCCTCGTCGTACAGCCCCGCATGGGCATAATCCAGCGCCATTTCGATATAGGTGTGCCCATTGCCACGCATGGCGCTTCGGTACGTTGTGTCGCCGATAAGCCAGTGACGCTCGAGCATCGCGCCGAAATCCAGGCGATCCAGTTCGAGCGATAGGTCGGTCTCCTTCAGCGCCGCGTCCGTGTCGTTCAGGTGACGCAGGATCGCCGTCTTGAGCGCGCGCGCCTTCATGTGCCGGGTATTTCGGGACAGCGCCCGCTCGACCAGCTCGAACGCTTCGCGCCACGCGCCGCGCCTGCACGCCAGCCGCGCCAGCGCGAAGTAGCCGCTGTCCTGCCACGCGGCGCTCCACACCGCCTTGTAAAAGGCGTTGAGCGCCTCGTCATAGCGACCCTGGAAGTGGAGCGACAGCCCCAGGTTGTAGTACGGCTCGCCGTCGTAGGGGTTGGGGTTGCGCCGTGTCAGGCTGGCGACGGCGGTGCGGAAGTAGCCTTCCGCATCGGCAAACTTGCCCCGGCGCAGCAGAAGCAGCCCAAGCGCGTTGTTGCAGCGGCTGTCCAACGGGTCGCGGCGCAGGGCTTCCTCATAATAAGGCTCCGGCGGGTAGGTGGCGTGGCGGTACTGCTCCAGATGCAAGCCATTGAGAAATAACGCCTCGTTCGATTCGATCTCGGCGGGCTGCCGCGCCGCCGCAGCCGGGGGGGGCAAGCGGGTATCCGACGGCGGCAGCGGCGAAAAGGCGAGAAGCTCCTCCGCGCCGTCCCACACGCTCAGTCTGAAGTCGGTGGGCAACAGATCGTCGGGAACGCTGATCGTCGTGTCGAGCGCTGTTTCGGGGTCAAGTTCGAGCGACCACTCGGACAGGGGTTCGCCGCGCCCAAGCAGAATGACGCGCACGCGGCGCGGCGCGGAACTGTAGACCGCCACCCGCGCGCTGCCGCCCATCGTTTCCAGATTCAGAACCATATCTTTCGTGGCGTTCTTCGGCGGACCGATGCGCTTGTAGGGCATAAACACCTGCGTGAAGCGCTTTTCCTCGCCGGGCTGAAGCCAGCTGAAATCCGGCTGGTTGTCGGTGTAGGCGCCGCACATCAATTCGATATAGGGACCATCCTCATCCGTGAGGCGCCGATCCCATGCCCGTCCGAAGTCCCCATTCCCCCACGTCCACTGTTTTTTCCCCGGTACGACGTGATGGTTGGCGACGTGAAGCATCCCCGCCTGCGGGGCGTCGTCGTAGCAGCCGACGAAGTCGAAATCGGAGTGGTAAGCCATGTACGACGTGGGTACCGGAATGTTCTTGTAGCGTGAGATATCGGTTCCGGGGGAATAGTCCACCTTATAGTAGGTTCCGGTGGCAATGGGAAAGCTCGAAACGTCGCGCTTGCCGTGATCCATGACCGCGTAGACATCCGGCGGAAAGACGGAGCGGTAGGTGTCGTTGACATGAACCGCCGGATTTGCCCACCAGAGGAAGGTCTGCGGAAAGTCCGTGCGGTTGTACAACTGAACGTTGATCTCAAGATACGCGCGGTTCGGGTACAGCGTGAAGCCTGCCATCCCTTTGGTGCGAAACATGCGCTCGATCTCGCTGAACCAGACTGTTTTGCTGCCATCCGCGTTCTCGTCCAGCCGGTAGTCGACCGGTTCAAACGTGCTGGGACGGTGGTGCTGGGGCCAGTTAAACTCGATGCCGCCGGAAATCCAGGGACCCGCCAGCCCAACCAGCGCTGGCTTGATGACGCGGTTGTAATAAACGAAGTGGTAGCCGTTCGTCTTGTCGAGCGCCATCTGGACGCGACCACCCAGCTCGGGCAGGAGCATAATCCTCAGGTAGCGGTTCTCAAGAAAGATGGCGTGGTACGCACGATCCTCTTTCTCATCGAACACCTTTTCGACGATGGGGTGGGGGTAGACGACGCCGCTGCTGCCCTGGTAAACTCGATTTTCCAGGAACATGGGGTTCTTTTCAGGCTTCCCAATTCCATACGTCGGAATCGTTACCCGTTCTTCCCACAGTGCTACCGGATCTTGACGTACAGTCACAGACGCTGCTCCTTCACCTGACTCCGACGGTCACGAGGAGTGGCAGGTCACATGCTATAATTGCCGGCTCATTTGGTTTCAGGGTGATTTTTCCATGGCGCATATTCGAATTCAGGAAGGCTTCAAGGATCAAATCCTTTACGTCGTCCCCCGCAGCCTGGTCCCGCGATTTAACGACCATCCCCTCGTCCATCCCCTGATGCCAACCGATATTGGCTGGTACCCCAACGCGCGCTTTCATTACTGCGAGCGCGCGCACGGCGCGCCGGAACACGTGCTCATGCTCTGCGTCAACGGCTCAGGGTGCTACGAAATCAATGGCGCAGCCGGAACGCTCCAGCGCAACCAGGCGGTTCTGCTGCCCCGCAATCTGCCGCACCGGTACTGGGCGTCCGACCTCACGCCCTGGTCGATCTACTGGGTTCACTTCACGGGCAGCAGCGCCGATTTCTTTGCCCATCAGCTTTCGTCGGGCGAGCCGACGGTTGAAGTCGATGCCCATGCGATGGCGACCTTACAGCAGTTGTTCACCGAATGCT
>CALMDI010000331.1 GCA_937864975.1 uncultured Chloroflexota bacterium
CAGTCGTCAAACAGGGCGAAGGGATCCGTTTCGCTGAGCAGCGGCGGGGGCTCGGCGGCGGCCACCTGGCGGACGTAGTCGTCCTCGCTGGGCGACGGGGGGATCAGGGTCTTCTCGCTCACGCTCCGCCTATAGCGCGCCGGGCCACGGACTTGCGAGGCCTTAACCGACCGTTGAGGGCGTTCGGCGTAGCTTTCCCGGTCATGAGCCGGCCGGTGCTGGAACTTTCCCTGAAGGACGCCCGCGAGGTGCTGGGCGTGAGTTCCGCCTCGACGCCCGCCGAAATCCGCCAGGCTTTCCGCGAAGCCGCCAAGCGCGCCCATCCGGACGCGGGCGGTGACGGCCGCGCCTTCCACCAGGTGGTCGAAGCCTACAACCGCCTGCAGGACCTGTTCAGCGAACGGCTCGCCTGGGCCGCGCCCCGCGCCCGCCCGACGCCCGATCCCGACCTGGAGATCTCCCCACAGGTGGCCCTGGAGGGCGGCGACGTCGACCACCGTCTGCCGGGCGGCGCGATGATCCGCATCACCCTGCCCCCCGGCCTGCGCTCGGGCGACAAGGTCGCGGCGGGCGAGACCGAACTCTGCGTCTATATCCGCGCGGCGGACGGCGTCATCGTCCGCGGCGACGACCTCTGGATGACCGTGAAGGTCGCCCCCGGCCTGCTGAAGAAGGGCGGCCGCGTCAGCCTCGACACGCCGTTGGGCCGCCGTAGCGTCTGGATCGACAAGAAGGCCGCCGAGCGCGGCCTGGTCCGCGTCGAGGGCGACGGCCTGCCCGCTCGCGGCCGCCGCGCCCGGGGCCACCTCTTCCTGCGCCTCTCCGCCGCTCCCGGCCTCGCCGACAGCGCCGCGCTCGCCCTCCTCCGCCGTTTCGCCGCCGCCTGGGCGGCCTGACTGAACGCGCTTCTCGGCAAGCGCCGGTTTGGTGCGGCGCGGCGCTTCCGCTAGAGAAGCCTCGCCATGAGCCACAACACCTTCGGCCATCTGTTCCGCGTGACCACCTGGGGGGAGAGCCATGGGCCGGCGCTCGGCTGCGTGGTCGACGGCTGCCCGCCTGGCATTCGGCTGACCGAGGCCGACATCCAGCCCTGGCTGGACCGCCGCCGGCCGCAGCCTCCGGTGACCGTCTCCGAGGTGCTGGTCACCGCCACCAAGCGGGTGCGTAACCAGCGCCAGCTGGCGGTGGCGGTCACCGCGATCCCTCGCGACGAACTGGCGGCGACCGGCTCCACCGACGCGGGCGAGGCCTCTGGCCAGCTCGGCGGCGTGCTGGCCACCAACCTCGGCCCCGGCCGCAACAAGCTCCTGCTGCGCGGGCTCTCGGACGGCGCCTATACAGGCCGGGCGCGCTCGATCGTCGCCACCTACCTCGACGACATCCCGATCAACTACAACGCCCCCGACCCGGATCTGCGCCTGGTGGACGTGGAACGGGTGGAGGTGGCCCGCGGGCCGCAGGGCGCACTCTACGGCGCCGGGTCGATCAGCGGCGTCTATCGCATCGTCGCGCGCAAGCCCGACCTGCGGGACCTGTCGTCGGAGGTGCGCGGCTCGGTCTCCGACACCAAGGGCGGCGAGCTCAGCCGGTCGGTCGAAGGCTTCGTCAACCTGCTCACGAGCCGCCGGGAACTCAGCCCCGCGGAACTCGAAGAGTACCAGTCGCGAACGGATTTAAGCTGGACGGAACAGATCGCGCTTGAGCAGGGGCTGGCGATTACCGGCACGAGTCAGTACGTCAGCCGCTTAACCAATTCGGTCATCGTGGCGGGGGTATCGACGATCCTCTCGGTGGTGTTCGGCTTGCTGTCCGCCTATGCGTTCAGCCGCTTCAAGATTCCGGGCGAGAATGACCTGTTATTCTTCATCCTGAGCACGCGCATGTTACCGCCAGTGGTGGTGACGATTCCGATTTTCCTGATGTATCGCAGCCTCGGACTGCACGACACGCACATCGGCTTGATTATCCTGTACACGGTGTTCAACCTGTCGTTCTCGGTCTGGCTGCTCAAGGGTTTTCTGGACGAGATTCCGCGTGAATATGAAGAGGCGGCGCTGGTGGACGGCTACACGCGGCTTCAAGCGTTTTTCCGCATCGTGCTGCCACAGGCGATGACAGGCATCGCCGCGACGACAGTGTTCTGCCTGATTTTCGCCTGGAACGAGTATGCGTTCGCCCTGATGCTGACGACCGACAGCGCGCGCACCGCGCCGCCGACGATTCCATCGGTGCTGGGGCGCGGCGGGATTGAGTGGGCGACCATCGCCGCGGGGTCGCTAGGCTTTCTGATTCCGGTCGTCGTGGTGACGTTCGCGCTGCGGAAGTACCTGCTGCGCGGCGTGACGTTCGGCGCGATTCGCAAGTAATCGACGCGCGGCGCGATGGCTGCCGCCTGCCCTGTCTGGATATTCTGATGGCAACGATTGAGCTGGAACGTGTCGAGAAAAAATTTGGCGAGAGCTACGCCGTCAAGCCGATGAATTTGACGATCACGGACGGTGAGTTCGTGGTGCTGCTCGGACCGTCCGGGTGCGGCAAGACGACGACGCTGCGAATGATTTCCGGGCTGGAAACGGTGACGACCGGGAACATCTCGCTGAACGGGCGCGACGTGACGTGGGCGCATCCGAGCGAGCGCGACATCGCCTTCGTGTTTCAGTTTTTTGCGCTCTACCCGCATATGTCGGTGCGCGACAACATCGCCTTCCCGCTTCAGGCGCAGGGCGAAAGCGGCGACGTGATTAAGCAGCGGGTGAGCGAAGTCGCGAAGATGCTGCGTATCGAGCATTTGCTGCGGTCGCGCCCCGGCTCGCTGAGCGGCGGCGACCAGCAGCGCGTGGCGCTGGCGCGGGCGCTCGTGCGCCGTCCCGCCGCCTTCCTCATGGACGAGCCGCTCGGCGCGCTCGACGCGGAGTTCCGCGAAGCCATGCGCGCCGAGATCAAACGCCTGCACATCGACCAGCACGCGACGACGGTATACGTGACGCACGACCAGATTGAGGCGATGGCGATGGGCGACCGGATCGTGGTCATGTCCGCCGCCGTGATCCAGCAGGTGGGCACCCCCGCGGAAGTCTACCACAATCCGTCCAACCTGTTCGTGGCGCGATTCATCGGCAGCCCCGGCATGAACCTCGTCGGCGGCGTTTACAACGACGGCGCGGTCATGCTGCCGGGGGGCAACCGCTACCTGGCGCCGCCGGACTGGGTACGCACGCTCAACAACACGGTCGGGCGCGAGGGCAAGGTAATCCTCGGCTTTCGCCCCGAAGCCGCGCGCGTCCACGAACAGGGCGCGATTGCCGCCGAGGTCTATGCCGACGATATGCACGGCGGCTACAGTATGCTGCACCTCGCCGTGGACAAGGACACGATTGTTCACGCGCGCGCCAGCCGCGAGCTGCACCTGCCGATTGGCGCGCCGATGCGGTTCGACATCGACCCGACGATGGCGCGCTTCTTCGACCCGAACACCGAGGCGGCTCTCAAGCGAGAGGTGGTGCGTCGTGAGTAACGTCACGCTTCAGCACATCAGCAAGTTTTTTGCCGACAACCCGGCGCTGCGCGACGTATCATTTGACGTGAAGAACGGCGAGTTCTTCGTCCTGCTCGGACCGACCGGCGCGGGCAAGACCACGACGCTGCGGATCATCGCGGGGCTGGAAAAGCAGACCGAGGGCGATGTGCTGCTGGATGGCGTCGTATCGAATATGCTCACCCCCGCCGAGCGCGACGTGGCGTTCGTGTTCCAGCAGTACTCGCTCTACCCCACTATGACCGTGTACGACAACCTCGCCTTTCCGCTGCGCTCGCCGCTGCGCCGCACGCCGGAGCCGGACATTCGCAGGCGGGTTGAGAAGGCGGCGGACATGCTGCGTATCAGTCACCTGCTCGACCGCAAGACGGCGCGGCTTTCGGGCGGCGAGATGCAGCGCGTCTCGATTGGGCGCGCGATTGTGCGCGAGCCGCGCATCTTCCTGATGGACGAGCCGCTGTCCAACCTCGACGCCAAGCTGCGCGAGTCGCTGCGCGTCGAACTGAAGCACATTCAGAAGACGGAGGGCAG